>CAUQRE010000123.1:0-4439 GCA_963520315.1 uncultured Campylobacter sp.
TTTTTATCTTATCGAGCGAGCGCGAGAGTTTTTTGATGCGGGAGACGACTACGTCGGGCTTGACGAAGCTATTTTTGGATTTAAAAAGGACTTTTTCAAAGAGGATAAAAACGATACGTTAAGCAATCTTATCTCGGCTTTCGTTGTTAAAAAACTAAGCGAAGAAAAAGAGAAATTTAGCATAAAATATAACGATTTTAAAGGCATTTTGACCTACAATATCGGCAATACTTCGGTTATAGGCAACGACTTTTTAGTTGCAAATCCCGATGTTGATTTTTTCATCGACGTTACGAGCAAAAAGACGCTGAGTTTTCGCGCTAACGGCAAAGTAGACGTCAGCCAGATGGCTAAAAATTTAGTCGGCGGCGGCGGACACGTGAACGCTAGCGGCGGGCTTTTTGCGGGCTTTAAGGATAGCTTTAGCTATGAGAACGTAAAAGCGCAGATAACCGATCTAATAACCAAAAAAACGATTTTACAAGGATAGAAAATGAAAGAAATAGAACCTACCGTAGACGAGCTAAGTTACGAGCTTTCGATGATGCTGGAGGCGATGCTGTATTATGCCGGCGTGAAAAAAGATAGGCTCGAGGACGCGGCAGAGGCCTACATCGAGTGCATCGACGATGCGCTGGAAAACTCGGGTGCCGAGGGCGTGGACGAGGTGCTCGAAGTCGTCGAATACATGAAGAAAAAGCACGCTAAATTTTTCAAATGAAAACTCTAGCGCAAATTTTATTTTTCTCGGCTCTGGCGGCGATGCTGGGCGGTTGCGTGTTTTTAAATGACCGCGGCGTGACGACGAAGTACTACAACGAGTGCAAGGAGTACTACGACGCGACGGGCGTCTATCACAAAGAGTGCCCTAAAAACATCATCGACTGGACGGAGTGATGAGCTTAGAAGCGGCTAGAGCGGCGAAGGCTAGGGAGCTGGCGGGCAAAATCTACGCGCCTTTGATGCGGGAGGTAGAGGAGCTGGCGGCTAAGTTTAAGGATCGCAAATTTGAGCTCAAATTTGACGATGTAGTCGAGATAAGCGCAAATTTAAATCCAGCCCAGCGCGAAGAGACGCTACAGATGGCGCTAAATTTACGCTCGTGGCGCAAAGGGCCGTTTAAGATAGACGATATATTTATCGACAGCGAGTGGAGGAGTTTTGTCAAATTTAACCTACTCGCGCCGCACATGGATCTAGCGGACAAAGTCGTGGGCGATATCGGCTGCAACAACGGCTATTATCTCTTTCGTATGTTGCCCCAGCGCCCCAAAAAATTGATCGGCTTTGATCCCGGCGTGATGAGCTTTTTGCAGTTTAAATTTATCGATGCGTTCGCGCGCTCGGGTATAGAGTACGAGCTGCTAGGCGTAGAGCACCTGCCGCACTACGGCGTCAAATTTGACGCGCTATTTTGTCTTGGCGTGCTCTATCACAGAAGCGATCCGGTGCGTACGCTAAAAGAGCTAAAAGGCGCGCTAAATGCGGGCGGCGAGCTATTTTTGGACACGATGTATCTTGATATGCAGGGCGATTTTGCCCTGAGTCCGAAAAATACATACTCAAAGATACCGAATATCTACTTCGTGCCGACCGTTAGCGCGCTTTTAAACTGGTGCGAGAGGGCGAATTTTAAAGATGTGCAAATTTTAGCCGCAAAGCCGACGGACGCGCACGAGCAGCGAAAAACAGAGTGGATCTTGGGGCAGAGCCTAGGCGATTTCCTCGATCCTGCAGACCCTACGCGCACGGTCGAGGGCTATCCCGCGCCAAAACGGGTCTATCTAAAACTAAGCGTATAAAGGTAAAAAATGGACGAAAATATATACAAAGACGGCGGCAGCGAGGATACGATACTGCCGGAGGATGAAAACCCTTTCCGCAACGAGCTAAAAACCTCGCCGAATATAAAAACTAGCTTAAGCGGCACCGTGACCGAACTGGGGTCAAACCAGGCAAAAACGAATTTTTTTGCTAGCGAAGAGATGGCGTCTGATGCCGAAGGGCTTATTCACAGTGGTTTTGTTTTCTCGGCGGCTAGCTATGCGGCGATGGCTGCGGTAAACGAAACCTTTAGCGTCGTGATAGGGGCTAAGATACATTTTTTCGCTCCGACTAAGATCGGCGAAAACGTGGAATTTGATGCCAGAGCCCAGTTTAACGATAGCGCCAAACGCGAAGTAAGAGTGATCGGCAAAACGCGCGATATTAAGGTTTTTGAGGGTACGTTTCAAGTGGTTGTTTTAGAAGATCACGTATTTAAAATTTATAAAGCTAACATCCAAAAACAAGCCGCCCAAAGACAAAGAAGCCGAGCAAAAGCCGAGGAAGAGGCGCAAAACTCTTAATTTTGCTTAAATTTACGGCAAATTTAAGCAAAAGGTGCAAATCAAATAAGCATTTTTGCGTTATTGATGATTTTACGCATCCGTCGGTAAATCGCGGGAGGAATGATTTAAATTCACGCTAACTTTAGAGTGGGGCGTTATAATTTTGTCAAATTTGGCTTTGGGGTTTTTGCTGCGTTTGCGAATTGCAGACGAGCGCTTTTGAGAGAGATTTTTGCCGTACTCGTAGCTGCAAGCAGAGGAAATTTTATCCGTTTAGCCATCGAGACCCGCACCTTGAAAACTCAAATTTAAATTTGTGACGCGGTAGCGCCGAATTTAGCCCCCCCACTAAGTGCAGCAACATCTCACGTGCAGTGGGGTTGGTTGGGGGTTTTGCGTCGCTGCGCTAGCAGCTGCAAGCAGACCGTAAGTAGTTCTGCTCGCAGTTACGAGCCGCAGGCGAAGTAAATCCCCTTCCGCCTCCCAAAAAAAGAATTTGAAAATCTAGTGTTTGATGATAAATCTAGTATTTTCAGCGTGTGGGTCTCGTTGCATAAAATTTAAAACCGTCAAATTTGAAGTCAAATTTGCCCGAATCAAATTTAATCAAAAATTTAAGCCACAAGGAGCGAAAATGCTTGGCAAAACGTTAAAAACAGTTGGAATAGTCGGCGCTTTGGCGCTATTTTTAGGTATATTTTTAAATTTACAAGGAGAACAGATGAGTCATAAAACAAAAGAGCCTACGGCTGCGAACAAAACGATCGTGCTAGCGGGCGGGTGCTTTTGGGGCACGGAGGCCTATCTCAAGCAGCTTCCCGGCGTGGTGAGCACCTACACGGGCTACGCAAACTCAAAGGTGCCAAACCCTAGCTACGAGCAGGTCTGCACGGGCAACACGAACGCCGCCGAGGCCGTCTGGGTTGAATACGACGAGTACGTGATCGACCTGCCGCATTTGCTCAAATTTTATTTTAACACCATCGATCCCACCAGCCTAAACAAGCAAGGCGGCGACCGCGGCACGCAGTACCGCACGGGCATCTACTACACCGATGCGGCGGACGAGGCGGCGATCAGAGCCTTTATAGCCGAGCAGCAAAAAAACTACAAAGCGCCCATCGTGACGGAGGTCGCGCCGCTAGAAAATATCTACAAAGCCGAGGAGTATCATCAGGATTATCTAGACAAAAACCCGCACGGCTACTGCCACGTGACCTTTGAGAGCTTGCCTAAAAAGGGCGAAATTTTGAGCAACAAAAAGCGCGATATGAAGCAAAATTTGCAAAACTACAAAAACAAAGACGACGCAACGCTAAAAAATGAACTAAGCGCCATCTCATACGACGTCGTAAAGCACGCCGCGACCGAGCGCCCACACAGTAGCGAGCTAAACGACGAGGAGCGTATCGGCATCTACGTCGATATCACTAACGGTCAGCCGCTTTTTAGCTCGTACGATAAATTTGACGCGGGCTGCGGGTGGCCGAGCTTTACTAAGCCGATCGACGCGAGCCTAATCGCCGAAAAGTCCGATCTATCGCACGGCATGGTGCGCACCGAGGTCAAAACCGCGATGTCGGACTCGCACTTGGGGCACGTATTTGATGACGGTCCGAGCGACAAAGGAGGGCTAAGATACTGCATAAACGGCGCTGCGCTTAGGTTTGTGCCGAAAGAGGAGATGGGGGAGCAGGGGTATGGGTATTTGATACCGTATCTCGACGCACAGTATTCTAAAAAATAGCGGCTCGTCTTTTTTCTTTTATACGTCGTTGGAAATTTCGCCGAAGCTCGGTTACGTATTTTGTATACGCGCCCTCGCTCGGCTTATTTCCGCCTCGTCTAAAGAAAAAATACTTCACCTTAACTCTTTAGCTCAAAGTTGGAGTCAAATTCGGTTAAATTCGCAAATTTGGCTTCAAATTTTACCCGCCGAGACCCGCACCTTAAAAACTCAAATTTAAAATTTGCGGTGCGGCAGCACCAGATAAAACTGCGTATAGCGTAGCAACTTCTCACGTCGTAGAGGTTGAGGGATCGTTAAGGGGGAAGGAGCTCTTTTGCTTCGGCTTTGCCTCGCAACTGCTAGCAGAGCGTAATTCAAGC
>CAUQRE010000124.1:0-4425 GCA_963520315.1 uncultured Campylobacter sp.
AGAGGATATGAACAAGCTCTACGTCGCGCTAACGCGGGCGATCAGTGGGCTAATCATCGTAAAAAAAACGGGCGCGAACGGCAGAAACCCGAGCTTTTTTACGGCGTATGAGAGTAGTGGCGAGGTTGTCGAGTATCTTGATTTGGTTGATTTTAGCTTTGGCGAGCCTACGCCTAGCAAGGCGCGAAATTTGACGTCGGCAGGCAAATTTGAGCCTATAGAGCTAGCTCAAATTTCAAAGCAAATCGTAGATGAAACGCCCAAAACCGAGGGTAAAAATCAAAAGGCGATTTATTTTGGTTTGGCGCTGCACTATCTGCTTGAAATGGCGGAAAAATTCGACGAGAGTTCGCTACAAACGGCGCAAATTTCGATGCGAAATGCGTTTCATAAATTTTTAGACGAGGGTGAGTTGGATGAAATTTACGTACGCGGGCTAAATTTGATAAACGAGCCTAAATTTAAGCAAATGACGCAGGGAAAGCGTGCGTTTAAAGAACAGCCCTTGCGATATGAGGGTGCGTTAAAACAGCTTGACTTGCTCTGCTTGGACGAAACCCAAATCTGCGTGATCGACTATAAAACGAGCGATAAAAATATAGATAAAAATATCGCGCAAGTGGCGGAATACAAAAAAATATTGGCTCAAATTTATCCGAATTCGAGCGTAAAGGCGGCGATATTTTATGCTTTACGGGATGAAATTCGAAGCATTGATATTTAAATATAGCTTAAATTAAGCTATTTGTAAGGTGCATTTGAATACAATCACGACTTAAAATTATCTAAAGGGTAAGAAATGACGAAAATAACAAAACCAAACGAAGTGGAGCGCGAGTGGATCGTGCTTGACGCGGCAGGCAAGCGTTTTGGTAGATTGCTAACCGAGGCGGCTACGCTGCTTCGCGGTAAGCATAAGCCAAATTTCACTCCGAATATCGATTGCGGCGATTACGTTATCATAATCAACGCTTCTAAAGCCGAATTTACGGGCAACAATAAAGCCGAGCAAAAGCTTTATCATCGCCATTCAGGATATTTCGGTAGCACTAAAAGCGAGAAATTCGGCGAGCTTTTGGCTGATAAGCCGGAAAAACTGTTCAAGCTAGCCGTTCGCGGAATGCTTCCAAAAACAAAACTCGGCAGAGAGATGATAAAAAAACTAAAAGTTTACGCCGGCAGCGAGCATCCGCACACGGCTCAAATAGCTAAAAAAGAAGGAAAATAATCATGGCGAAAGTTTATGCAACCGGTAAAAGAAAAACTGCCGTAGCAAAAGTCTGGCTAAAACCGGGCAGCGGTAAAATTTTAGTAAACGGACTTGATCTAAACACTTGGCTTGGCGGACACGAGGCTATCAAACTAAAAGTGGTTCAACCTCTGCTTTTAACAAAACAAGAAGGTTCTGTAGACGTAACCGCAACGACTCTAGGCGGCGGATACTCTGCTCAGGCTGAGGCGCTAAGACACGGCATTTCAAGAGCATTGGCTCTGTTTGACGCCGACTTTAGAGCAACCCTAAAACCAAAAGGCTTACTAACTCGCGACTCACGCGTCGTCGAGCGTAAGAAATTCGGTAGAAGAAAAGCTAGAAGAAGCCCGCAATTCTCTAAACGCTAATAGTTTGCTAAAGCCGTTTCGTCGGCTTTTAGATTTTGAATATGAGGTATATAGTTTGGAAAGACTGATATGTCTCAAGTTGTATGTTAAATTTAGATTTATAAATTAGTGATAAAATCAAAAAATAGTCTCGTGAAAAAACGGGACAAAAGAAAGGATAACTTATGAAAAAGATTGCTCTTGCTTTAGTTGCTGCTACTGCGCTTTTTGCCGCTGATTCAGCTTACAATTACGAACTAACTCCGACAATAGGCGGCGTTCATCCTGAAGGAAATTTGGGAACAAATGAACAATCGGCTATAGGTTTAAGAATCGGAAGAAACCTTGAGAATTTCTTTATAGACCACGTAGAACTCGGTCTTAGCCACACTAACAAGATAAGAGAGTATGGCGTAGACGGAAAGGCTACTAGATATTTCGTTAATGCTATTAAAGATTTTGGTCTAACTGAAAAACTATCTCTTTACGGCTTGCTTGGCGCTGGATATGAGGATGTCTCAAAAAAATTCGTCAAAAACGATGACGGCGGCTTTGGTCAATACGGCCTTGGTTTGAGATATCAAATTACCGATAACTTTGCTCTACGCGCTGAAGCGGTAGATGCTATTAAATTTGAGCATGCAGATCACAACCTATTCTATACGCTAGGTTTTGCAGTTGGCTTCGGTGCTAAAAATGCTCCTGTAGTTGCAGAGGCGCCAAAAGCTGAGCCTGTTTCAGCTCCTGTAAGCCTTGATGATGATAACGACGGCGTTTTAAACGATGTCGATCAATGCCCAAATACACCGGCAGGCGTAGTAGTTGACGAGACTGGATGCGAGAAGGTTATCGTTCTTAGAGATATTGGCGTAAACTTCGCATTTGATAGCTACAAAATAACTCCAAAATATCTTGAGGAGATCAAGAAAGTAGCTAACTTCATGGGCGAAAATCCAGGCTACCGCGTAGTTCTAAGCGGACATACAGACAGCGTTGGCGCTGAGGCTTACAACCAAAAACTATCTGAAAAAAGAGCAAATGCAGTTGCTAAAGCTCTTGAAGAACTTGGCGTAAGCGCAGACAAGATCACTACTGTAGGATATGGCGAGCTTAAACCTATCGCTTCAAATAAAACAAAAGAAGGACGCGCTGAAAATAGACGCGTTGAAGCTAGATTTAACAAATAATTAGCCTAGCTTAATGCATGGACGAGATTAAATTTGAACTTATTTGGTTGTTAATCTCGTCCTATTCTTTAAAAATCTTAGGCTCTATCGCCATCTTGTTTATCGGCAAATGGTTAGTAGCTAAAATCTCAAATCTTGTATCAAAATTAGTTACTTCTTCTAGACTTGACGAAACCCTTTCGAATTTCTTACTAAATATCATCAAAACGCTTCTCATGGCTTTCGTAATCATAGCTGCGATCGCAAATTTGGGCGTCGAGACGTCTATGTTTGTTGCAGCGTTAGGTGCTATCGGTCTTGCTATCGGTATGGCGTTTAAGGATACTTTTTCAAACATCGGCGCAGGATTTTTGATAATATTTTTTAGACCGTTTAAGCTCAAAGACCACATCGAAGTCGCAGGCGTGCAAGGCGCGGTCAAAGAAATCAATATGTTTAGCACTGTTTTCCGTACGACCGATCACAAAACCATCATTATCCCAAATGGACGCATCATAAGTAGCAATATAATAAACTTCTCAAAAGAGGGTACCAGGCGCGTTGAGCTCGTATTCTCCATAGATTATAAAGACGATTTAAAGCTTGCAAAAGAGATTATTTTAAACCTAGCTGACAAAAACAAAAAGATCCTAAAAGAGCCAAAGCCATTCGTCGGCGTCGGAAGTTTGGGTGAAAATAGCGTAAATTTGACCGCTAGATTTTGGTGCGCGAGCAGTGATTTTTCGGATGTGCAGTTTGCTATGCTAGAAAGCGTCAAGCTCGCATTTGACGCTAAAGGCATCTCTATACCGTCGCCGCAGCTTAGCATCCGCTATCAAGACAAAAGGCAAGACGAGCAAATTTAATTACTCGGTTTTCTTGCATACTTTATACTTATTTGCTTGTATGGTTGTGATGGGTTAAATTTGATCCGCAAGCTAGATTTGTAAATTTGCATAAAAATGCGCAAGCGCGAGAAATTTTTGTCTGTAATATTTTAAACAGTATCCTTACATAAAAGTTAAATTTGACATCATGGTATTTTAAGAAAACCGTAATTTTAATGCCTATACCGCGATAGCATAAAATTTAAATCAAAACCCAAAACGATGAAAATTTGAAATTATAAAAAGCCGACTTAAGGCAAATTTTAAAATACAAAAAGTAAAATCAAAATCTATTAAAACGTAAATTTGACGCGAAAATGCCGTCAAATTTGCTGCAGCGCAATCAAAAAAGAAAGAAGCAAAATGAAAAAAACTATACTTTTTGACCTTGACGGTACGCTTATCGACTCGACGCCCGCGATCCTTGATGGATTTGGCGCGGCATTTCGCGCTCACGGCGAGCCTGCTCCGAAGCCCGAGGCGGTCAAGGCTCTAGTCGGTCATCCCCTTGACGTCATGTTTGCCGGACTTGGTGCGCCGACGCAGCTCGTGCCTGATTATATCGCCGCGTATAAGGCGCGTTATGAGCAGATTTTTTTGGAGCAAACATCGCTGCTTGAGGGCGCGGCGGGCGCGTTGGCGCTTGCTAGCGAGGTCGCGGACGTGGGCGTCGTGACGACGAAAACGTCGAAATTTTCGGTCATTTTGCTTGAGCACTTGGGCGTTATGAAGTTTATCAAAACCGTGATCGGCAGAGACGACGTCGTAAATCC
>CAUQRE010000125.1:0-4424 GCA_963520315.1 uncultured Campylobacter sp.
CCTCGCCCTTTGGCATCGCTTTAAAATCTATCTCAAATTCAAGCATCTCGCTTGCTAGCCTCTCGTACGGCAGAGTCTTGATATAGTGGGCGTTTAGCCACTCTAGCTTGCTTGCGTTATAGGTGCTTGAGCTCTTGTTTATATCGTGCGGATCGAAGTATTTCAACATATCGTCCATACCGAAAATTTCGTCGTTTCCGTGGCTCCAGCCTAGGCGCACGAGAAAATTTAAAAGAGCTTCGGGCAGATAACCCATGCGCTTATACTCCATCACGTCGGTTGCGCCGTGGCGTTTGCTTAGCTTGCTACCGTCTTCGCCGTTTATCATCGCTACGTGATAAAATCTCGGCGCCTTAAAGCCCAGTGCATCGTAGAGTACGATTTGCTTTGGGGTATTTGAGAGGTGATCGTCGCCGCGGATGACGTCGGTTACGCCCATCAGCGCGTCGTCTATCACGACCGTGAAGTTATAGGTCGGCGTGCCGTCGCTACGCGCGATGATGAAATCATCCAGGATATCCTCGACTCTAAATTTAACCTCGCCTTTGATGCCGTCGTCGATCACGATCTCGCCGCTTAGAGGCGCTTTGATACGGATGACGGGCTCGACTCCCGCAGGCGGAGTGCCCGTAAATTCGCGGTAGCGATTGTCGTATTTGGGTCTCTCTTTTCTCGCTTCTTGCTCGGCGCGCAGAGCGTCTAGCTCGTCTTTGCTCATGTAGCATTTGTAGGCTTTGCCCTCGGCTAGCAGCTTGTTTACGTACTCTTTATACACGTCAAATCTACGCGACTGATACGTCACCTCGCCGTCGTGATCCAGCCCGCACCAGGCAAAGGCCTCTTTTATCGCTTGCACGGCTTCTTCGGAGTTGCGTTTTAGGTCGGTATCTTCGATACGTAGCAGAAATTTCCCGCCGTTTTTGCGCGCGTAGAGATAGTTATATAGCGCTGTTCTTAGTCCGCCGATGTGCAAGTAGCCCGTCGGGGATGGCGCAAATCTGGTTACTATTTGTGAATTTTGCATTAAATTTTACCTTTATAGCTTGCGCTTAAATTTAAAATGTTATAATGCTCAAATTATATTTACTTTAGACTTAAACAAAGGTTTTATATGTTAAAAAAGATCTCGTTCGCCGCGTTTTTACTCAGTTTTTGTCTGGCTAACGCTAGCCAGATATCAAACGGCATCGCCGTCGTTATCGAAAACGAACCTATCACGATAAACGAACTACGCAAAGCCGCCGCACAGCTAAAAACGGATGAGACGACCGCTCTAAATTTACTGATCCGCGATAGGCTAGAAACCGCGCAGATCAAAAACCTAAAAATCGAAGCCAGCGACTACGAGGTAAATCAAAGGCTAGAAAAAATAGCAAACGACAGCGGTATGAACGTAGCAGGCCTTCGCTCCGCCGTAACGTCAAAGGGCGGCGACTACGCGCAGTTTAAGGACGACGTCGCAAAAAGCATAAAGCAAGAAAAGCTATATCAAAGCATATTTTCCGAGGCTAAAATCAACATTTCAGAAAACGCCGCAAGAGCGTATTTTGAGCAAAATCCTAGCGCATTTGCCCGTTTTAGCGATATTAGCGTGACTAGGTACGTAGCTCCGTCGGCCGATTTTTTGGAGGTTGCTAGAAAAAGCTCCCCGATGAATACCAACCACAGCGTGCATATGGATGTGCTAGATCTAAAAAGCGAGCAAATACCGCCGCAGCTAAGAGAGATATTTCAGCAGACCGCAGACGGCACTTTCACGCAGATTTTTCAGACTCCGGAGGGCTTTGAGATGTTTTACGTAGCGGCTAAAAAAGGGCAGGTTGTACCGTCTTTTGAGGAGGTAAAAAACGAGGCTATGAACGCGGTTTACAGACTAGAACAAGAGCGCGTCATCGGCGAATACTTCAACAAACTCCTCGCAAAAGCTAATGTCAAACATCTGCGCTAAACTCAAATTTAAGCGCAAATTTAAGCCGATTTGATTCGGCTTAAATTTATTTTTGGCCGAGTTTGATCTATTTTTATTTAAATTTAGCCGCTTGCTCGCCCAAACTCGTACCTTCACGGCGCAAATTTCGCTAAAATTCGCTCCAAACGTAAAATCCTAAAAGGCAAAATTTGAACATAAACGAAGCGATAGAGGCAACTAGAAAAAAGCAAAAAGAGTGCAGACGCGAGTTTGTAAAGTATCTATTTTTAGGGATCTTTTTTATAGCCATATTGCCGCTTAGCGGGATTTTCGTAGCGGAAAAAATTTTTAGAAGCGAATTAGGTGTAATATTTATCATCATCGGTTATATTCCAATTTTTATCGTCTCATGGGTGGCAACTTGGTCTAATGTAATTGAACCATTATGGGTTTACGAGGAATTTTACAAAGATGTTTATATTCGTACCATTATTTCAGATATAAATCAGGCTTTTAGTTATGAACCGTCGGCAGGGATTAGCCGTGAGGAATTTAAAAGATAGGCATATATGCGCAAAATAAATTCCGCGCCGAAGATCAAATCAGCGGCATTTATAACGGTGTTAAATTTAGCTTAAGCGAAGCAATAAGGATACCGGGCGGAACCATCGTCGCCGGCACCGGCTGCTCTCCGGAAATAGCCTCAGTCCTTTTTGTCGCTACGGCTTTCTATACAATATATAGCAATGCCCAAGCCTTCAGTGGTTCGGTCTTGGTTTGCGAGTTTTACAAGAAATTTAGCGGGCAAACGATAGTGGCAAGCCGTACGCTAAATACTAAATTTTTAGGCGAAAAAGAGCAGATGGACGATACTCTTTTTAACGATGAATTTAGGGTTTTTACGGACGACAAGGTCGAAGCGAGGTATCTTTTGACGCCCGCATTCATGAAGCGCTTGCGCGAATTAAAGATAAAATTTGCGGGAGAGATGGGCGTGAGCGCTGCGTTTATGGACGATAAATTTTATCTATTTTTAAACGGAGCGAAAAATAGATTTGAAACTACGCTGTTTTCGCCGCCGCCTAGCCTTGAGGACGCCGCGCGGATAAAAAAGGAAATTTCAGAACTTTTATCTATCATAGACGAGTTAAATTTAGGCCTTGATATTTTTAAGCTAGGATAAAATTTTGGCTTTTAATTTAGTCGCCGCAAAATCTAAATTTAGACTAAAAGGGGACGTTTTACCGCAAGCCTTTGAAAAACGGCCGCAAATCGCCTGATTTATTTACCTAAGCCGTCGCGCCGATTTTTGCCGAAATTTATTTTAGGTGCGGCTGGGCGAAAACTATGCAAAATCATACGGATTTTTTGCGGCGCCGTTTTTGTCATGGATAAAGTAATGGCGATAACCGAATTTGCGTTTTTAGGATTTGGCGGATTTGCGGCTAAATTTATAAAACTCAAAATCTATTTAAAGCTTATGCGTCAAATTCCGCCCGCTAAAACGATTTTAGATGGTGTGAGAAAAATTCAATCATCTCGCGGCAGAGGCGCCCGGCAAACTCTAAATTTGGCTTAAATTAAATTCGGCTTTATTTTAAGTCGCTGGTTTTTATCGGGGTAAATTTGATTTTGCCTGGCATCGCCGCGGTAAGCGCCGTAAGTTTATAATTAAAACGTAACTACAAATTTATCCTAAGTTAGCGTAACGGCGACTTATCCGTCCACCCCCAAAACGTCTCGGTCGGTTTTTAATAAAGCAAATTTGACCGGGTTTACCTAGCCCGCAGCCTTTTTGGCCGCTAGGCAAGGTAAAATACGTATCCGTCCGGCCCGCAAATTTAATGGCGGGAGAGGTAGTTGGTATCGTAGTTGTTTTCGATAAAATCGCGATTTTCCATCATCGCTATATGAAAGTCTCGCGTGGTTTTGATACCGCTTATGACGAGCTGTTCTAGCGCGACTTTCATCTTGCGTATAGCGCGGTTGCGGTCGGTATCCCAGACGATGAGTTTGCCGATCATACTGTCGTAGTACGGCGGGATCGAGTAGTCCTGATAGATGTGGCTGTCCATGCGCACGTTTCTTCCGCCCGGGCAGACGTATTTGGTTATCTTGCCGGGACTTGGCGTAAACGGATTTGGATCCTCTGCCGTGATGCGGCACTCGATAGCGAGACCTTTTAGCGTGATTCTCTCTTGAGGCGGTAGCGCCTCGCCCTGGGCTACTTTTATCATTAGCTCGATGATGTCTAGGCCGCTCACCATCTCGCTCACGCAGTGTTCGACTTGCAGGCGCGTATTCATCTCGATGAAGTAGAAATTTAGATCCTTATCGACCAAAAACTCAAACGTACCAGCGCCCTCATAGTCGATCGCTTTTGCCGCACGGATCGCCGTTTCGTGCAGTCTGGCGCGAATATCGTCGTCTAGCAGGATCGCAGGGCTCTCCTCGATCAGTTTTTGGTGGCGGCGCTGCATAGAGCAGTCGCGCTCGCCGATATGCAGGACGTTGC
>CAUQRE010000126.1:0-4414 GCA_963520315.1 uncultured Campylobacter sp.
CGCACGAGGTGCTAAAAGACGTCGCGGGCGTCATCTGGCTAAGCCTCGCCGACAACGCCGCGCGTGCTAGCGAAGCCGCGCAGATCGAGGAGTTTTTAGCTGGCGGGGGCAAAACGGCGATCTGCTTGCTAAATCAAAAAGATAAGCTAAGCAAGGACGAGCTTGAGCGGCTAAAAAATCACGCACAAACGACTTACGGGAAATTTTTTGAGCGTATCATCGCGGTTTCTGCAAAGCAGGCCGTAAAAGCGCAAGCTGCGGGCGATGCGGCGCTTTTGGCGGAGTCAAATTTTAACGAGGTGATAAGCGCGGTCCATGAGCTTTTTAGCGGCGAAGAGATAAAAGAAAAATTCGTGCGCGAAAAGTGCGCTAGGCTAGTTGCTGTAAATGCTGAACAGCACGAAAAAATCGCTAAAATTTACGAAAAAGCCGGCGAGATAATCGTGAAATTTGACGCTGATTTGGAGTCAAATTTAAAAGCCGTACAAGAAAATTTTAAACCGAAAATCGAGCTAGCCTTTAACGAGCTAAAGCACGTCGCAAAGCTCGTCGCAGACGAGATCCTAGCCAGCCTAAAAAGCGAAAAAAAGTATAAATACTCGCCGCGAAAAACGCTGCTAAAGGGCGAGTATTTTGAAGCTAACTCGTATGAGGCGGTGGATTTTGATAGCGACGAGGTGTTTTCAAAACTCATCTACAACGACGTAAAATTCGCCAAATTTTTTAGAACGTATAAGCGGGGCTTAAGCGCGCTACAAGAGGAGATCGGTGCGGCGCTGGATGAAATTTACGCTCGGCTGGAGCGCGAATTTATGATTTATAAATCCGAATTCGAAAACGCGCAAAAAGAGGATGAAACGCACTCCGATACCGTGTTTGCCGACGTTAGGACGTATGCGGGGCAGGTGTATAGGACGTTTTTACGAGACTATGAGACGGCGAAATTTAAAGGGCTGCAAAAGACGGCGCTGTTTTTTGAAAAGTTAAACCTCAAAGTCGCCGCAAACTACGAAAATGCCGTTAAGATCGCCGTGTATTTTCTAAAAG
Organism: uncultured Campylobacter sp.; assembly: GCA_963520315.1. Lineage (GTDB taxonomy): Bacteria > Campylobacterota > Campylobacteria > Campylobacterales > Campylobacteraceae > Campylobacter_A. Next base: position 1,048 of record CAUQRE010000126.1, read on the forward strand.
AAAAGATCGCAGGCTCGATGCGCGCGCATGAGCAAAACGGCTTTGCGCTCTTTATCCCGAGCTTTGACGAGGTGCAAGACCGCGTTTTGCTGTCGTTAAATTTATATGAATTTGAAAACGAGATGCTGGGAAACGCGTCGTTTTTAAATAAAATTTTATCGGCGTTAAAGAGCGAATTTACGCAGATAAAGGACGAAAAACTAGCTAAGATCGCGGCTCTATCGGCTGGACACGAGAGGCTAAGGGATGAAATTTTAAGGGCTATAGAAATGTTTTGGTGATGTAGACCGACTATTTTAATTAAATAGCTGACTATCGCACCACTCATTAAAGTGGTTGCATTTTTGTCTAATATTGTTTATACCAATACTTTTGGCTATTTTGGTTCCGTGTAATATTTTCCTATACTTTTTCAATTTTAAACTCTTAACTAGTCTAGCTAGTCTACGAGAAGGACTAGTATCACTAGAATTATTAATTTCTTCTGGATTTGGATACTGTCTGACTATGTGAAGCAAAGGCTGTACTAGTCGATTAGTATTCCAAGTAGGTTCTGCTTTTACTATTTCATTTATATCACTAAAAAGCAAGCTTTCAAATTCGTGCGGTTGTATATGTGGGAAAAATCTATCATTTGGAAAAACTAAATTTATATCATTTTTAAATTCTGCCTCTAAATACGTAACTTTTTGATATATATTCCAATTTGAATTCAAGTGATTGTAGCCAGGGAAATTTGTATCAAGAGCATAATAGTCAAACATAGTTGTTATGTATGCAGTCGTATCCCTTTTGATGAATTTTAATATAAAGTACTTAACTCTATCGTATGATAATGCTCCACCCCTTTGATTTACAAGCAATGGTGTAATGGCAATCTCCTGTTGATTAAAGTAAGGTGCAAAAACATCTTTAATAAATTTTTCTTCAGTTTCCCCCTCACACACAACAAATACCCTTTTCATGGTCTGCCACCTATTAGATTACTCTTCCAAATTTCACCCATAGTGTAGTCTTCTAACCAATCATTTAACTCTTCCTCCTTTAGTCGCCTAAAGACTGTTTCCTTATTTTCTCTATCAACCACTATAATATCTTCTGGAGTAAAATAATTTATAAGCTCCGTCGATTGAGATGAAATAATTATTTGCTTTTCTTCAGCAACTCTTTTAATGAGCTCACTTAGAATATTTATTGCAAATGGATGAAGCCCCAATTCTGGTTCGTCTATAATAATAGTATCTGGCATTAGTTCAAAAGGCTGTAATAAAAGAGTGGCTAAACATATAAAGCGTAATGTTCCGTCTGAAAGCATGTGAGCTTTAAACGGAGTATCTGGGTCTGATTTGTCATACCATTCAAGCTGTATATTTTCAGAGTTTCTAAAAATAAATCCGCCGAAAAAGGGTGCTACGTCTTGTATTATAGAAACTATTTTTTCGTAATAATCTAAATATTCATCCTTTAATCTTTTTAAATATGCGGAAATGTTTTGGGCATTTGCTTTAAATATTATATTATCGTTAGCTTGGCATACGCCCTTTATGGGCGATGTTTCTCCCGTATCGTGAAAATGGTAGAGTTTCCATTTTTGAATACCATTCAAAGAGTACTTAGCCACGCTTCGTGATCGCGCATATGTTTCTGCTTGAGATAGATTGCTTTCAAAAATATTTTCTCCTATGGTATAGCGGTAATCAAGAAATCTAACATGCTCTCGTTGTATTAGTAGCTGGTTGTTTTGTGTGGGAACTAACGTAACGTCATAGCCGTTTGATCCGAATTCAAATTTAAGTAATATTTGATTTGTGATTTTTCTTCCGAAGTATAAAAAACTATCGGGCCCTTTATCTTGGGTATGCTCTTGGAGACGCTTGTATAGCATGTAGTTGACCATTTTAAAAACGGAGATAAAATTACTTTTACCGACCCCGTTTGCACCTATTAGTATATTGATATTCTTTAACTCAAAATCCTTTAATGATTTTATAGATTTATAGCCTTCTATAGTGATTTTATCTATTTGCATTTTGTGTCCAACCTATAATTTTTTGGATTATATTGCAATGAAACTGTCGAATACCTAAAACCCGACTTTCTTATCCTCGCCGAAATTTGAGCTCATCTCGCGCTTGATCTCGCTTTCAAAGTCGCCCATCGTAAATATCCCGTCCTCGCGCACGGCTACTTTTAGCGCGGTATTTTTGAGCGCGAGCATGATTTGCGCGCCGCTTAGCTCAAATTTAGCCAGTTGTTTGACGTCGAAATTTTCCTCAAAGCTCGCATTTTCCGGTAGCACTTTGCGCCAGATCGCAAGGCGAGCGGCGAGGTCGGGCTTTTTAAACTCGATCTTGTAATCAAACCTGCGAGAAAACGCGATATCCAGGCTTTGTAAGAAGTTCGTCGTGGCGATGAGCACGCCATCAAACCGCTCGATTTGCTCCAAAAATATATTTTGCATTTGATTGTGCATTTTATCCGCGCCGCTACCGCCCTCGATGCGCGTGCTTAGAAACTGATCGGCTTCGTTTAATAGCAGCACGGGCTCGCTCTTGCTTTTAGCGCAGATTTCTTTGTAGGTGTCGAATATTTTACGCACGTTTTGTTCGCTTTCGCCGACGTATTTGCTCAAAATTTTGGAGCAGTCAAAGCTAAGAACCTGCTTTTTTAGGCTCTTTGCGAGGCTTAGCGCGCTCATGGTTTTGCCCGTACCCGGCGGCCCGTAAAAGATGATTTTGGCGTCCACGTTTTTGCGCGACTTGATCCCCCAGCTAGATAGGCGCGTCAGCACGCGGCGATCTACTTGCTTCAGGATCGCGTCTAGTAGCTCCTTTACTTTGACGTCCAGCACGACGTCGTTTATGTCGGTCGATGGCTCGATGAGCTCAAAGATCTCTTGCTCTTTTACGAGGGTTTCTAGCGCTAGTTTTTTGCTTTTGCTCTCGGTTTTGGGGTGCATTACGCTTTGTAAAATTTCGTCTGTTATGTAAAACGTCCTGCTAAAGCCGCCGTAGGTATTTAGCGACTCGTCGTAGTCGATGAGGCCGTTTTCGATTAGCTTTGAGCCTTCATCCAGTAGCGCACGATTTTTTATGCGCTCAAATTCGTCCGCGCTTAAAATCCCTACAAGCGCGTTTAGATCGCGATTTGCGTCCGTTTCGCCGACGTACTCTTCCTTTAAAAGAGCGAGGAAAATAAGCTGTTCTTTGTCGTTTAGCGCGTTATCTTTGAAAATTTGCTCGACGGGAACCAAAATTTTGCTTAAATTTAGCCGTTTTTCGATGATGGCTTCTAGCTCTTTTACGTCTTTTTCTAGGCGGCTTTTGGCGTCGCTTGAGACGTTTTTGCTAAAAAACGAGAGCTTGCC
>CAUQRE010000127.1:0-4414 GCA_963520315.1 uncultured Campylobacter sp.
GAGTCTATCTCTCGCGCGGCGCAGACGTTAGGTAAAAAAACGATCGATCTACGCGAGCTAACCGGTCTTATCGAAGGTAAGCTAATCGCCACGCTTCGTTCGGTAGCAAGCTCGATGGAGATGAAGGAGCTACACGAAAAAAGGGATGAATTTAGTTCGCAGGTAAAAAACGCTATCGAAGCCGATTTATCTAAAAACGGCCTTCAGCTAGAGTCCGTATCTCTCACGTCGCTTGATCAAACGGCAAAAGAGTTTTTTAACGAAAACAACGCTTTTGACGCAGAAGGTTTAACAAGCCTAACCCAAACTATCGAGGAGCGCAAAAAGCTACGAAACGATATCGAACGCTCGACCGAGGTGCAAATAGCGCAGAAAAACTACGAGACGCAGTCGGAGAAATTTGAAATCCAAAGAAAACAAGCCGAGGCCGAAGCCACGCAGCAAACAAAAATAGCAAATTTCCAAGCAGAACAAGAAGCGCTAAGGGCAAAAGAGGCCGAAAGTAGGCGCAAGGAGGCCGAGGAAGCCAAAATCGTAGCAAACAAAGCTATCGAAGAAGCGCAGATAAACAAAGCTCGCGCCATCGAAACCGTCGAGATAGAAAAGGCAAGAGCCATCAGAGAAGCCGAGATCAACAAAGAAAAAGCCGTCGAACTGGCAAATCAGAGCAAAAATATAGAAATCGCTAAAAAAGTCGAAGAAGAGGCTGCGGCTAAAACGCTAGCCAACGAGAAAAAGGCGCTAGAAGCCGCGTCTTTTGAAAAGATCAAAACGTCATCCGAGACCGAGCAAGCAGAGCGCGCTAAAAAGCTAGCGCTAATCGAAGCGCAAAAAGAGGCCGAGCAGCTCTCTATCGAAAAAACCGTCGCCGCAAAGGCCGAAAAAGAAGCCGAGGAAAACCTAGCTGAAGCTGCTAAAATCAAAGCTATGGGTGCAAGCGAAGCGCTAAAAATCAAGGCCACCGCCGAAGCTGAAGCTATAAAGATAACCGCTGAAGCTAATAGGCTAAACTATGAGGTTGAAGCTAAAGGTAAAACCGAGATAAATAATGCCGAAAACATCGTCTCTACGGAAATTTTGGAAAATAGATTTAAGCTTGCCTTGATCGAGTTTATGCCGCAAATCATCGCCCAGGTCGTAAAACCGGTAGAAAAAATCGACTCTATCAAAATCGTGCAAATGGCGGGCCTTGGCGGCGCAAATCAGAGCGGCGCGGGCTCAAATGTTGGCGGCGGAGTTAGCAACGCCGGCGCATCGCTATCCGATCAAATCGTAAACGCGTCTTTAAACTATAAAGTAAACGCGCCTATAATCGATGATTTAATGAAGCAAGTCGGCATCGATCTAAACGGCGGGATACAAAATATCGCCCAGCCTCTACGCAGCGCCGAAAAGTTAGGTAGCACCCCTGATTTAAACGGCTCCGAGCAAAAATCTAATGCTGCAAAAGGCGGAAAATAGCTTAAATATAAGGCTCGTAAATCCCGCCCCGCCAGTGTGCGACGCAGCTACGGATTTTGAGCCTAAATTTTAAAAACTAGGCAATGAATGATAAATGCGGATAAATTTAAATCGTAAATGGTTTAAATTTATCTTGCCTTGGCGTTTGATTCAAGCTAGTTTAATGAGCTTGACGTGCGGTTTGATTCGAGCAAAAATTAAAACTATAAGCATGAAATTTGCACGCCTCGTTAGGCGTTTTTGAAATTAGCCAAAAACGGCTAAACAGGGCAAAAACCGCTCGGCAAACGGACGCGGTCAAATTCTTTTAGCAAATTTAGCTTTACGGTTTTATCGCTAGAGGCTCGCGACTGATTTTTTCAAATAACTCAAACGGCAAAGACTTACTTAAAATATAAAACTAAAATTTAGCATTAAATTTTATCCTTACGGCGTTTTTGCATTTGGTTTTTTAAAAGGGCTAAAATAGAATTTGGAGTAAATTCGCTAAAACTCTCGCCTATAAATTTGCGGCAGTTTCTTAAGCGACCAAGCGCTTCTAAATAGTAAATAATCAAAAATCAAAAAATAAACAAAGGCCTTCAAATAACGATTTATCGCGACGATACGAGGGCGATTTGATATTAAATTTATTTTTGTATTTACCGCGAAGCTGCAAGCGGACCGAAACAAGCGGCTAAATTTATCTAATTCGTATATTTTTGCAGCTTTTCAAAGTCTATTATCAAAATTTCATGCGGCGTGATGCGCCTGATGACGTCTTCTTTTATGAGTTCGTTAAATGCGGTGCTGGCGCTTTGTCGCTTTAAGCCCACGAAACTAGAAAGCACCTTAAGCGAAAACGGTAAAAAGACGTATCTGTAGCCGTTTTGGGTCAAATTTTGCTCTGCGGCAAGCTCGATGAGGAAGTTTGCTATGCGGCCTTTGGCGCTTTCAAAGAGTATGGATTTTATGATTTGGTGTTGTAAAAGCGCGATGTTTGCGAGCGAGTCGGCATAGGCCTTTGCGAAACGCTCGTTTTTTAGCAGTTCGCCGACGTCGCGCACGTCGATAAAGTAAATTTCGCTATCCTCTAAAATCTCCAGCGCGCAGGCGTCGCTTAGGATCGTGATGTTGTCTTTTTGTAGGTTATAAAGGATAAATTCCTCGCCGTCCTCGAAAAACGCGAGCTTGCCGGAGCCGCTTTTAAATATCGCGACGCTGATGCCTTCAGCGTAAACCGTGCTACCTTTAGTTAGGACGCGGCGGTTAAATTTAGCGATTTCGTCATTGCTTAAAGATGAGACGACGTTCGTTTCTAGTAGTCCTAACCTTGATCTTTTCACGTTTTTACCTTAAATAAACTCGTATTTTAGCCTACGCAATATTAAATAACATTAAAATTTATTATCCCCGCGAGTAAATGACGCTTAAAGCTAAAAAGCAGACTAGTTAAAAGAACGAAATTGCGTATCCTTAAATAAAAATATTAATCCTTAAATCAAATTTATGCTTACAGCCGTGCAAAGCATCCCTGGCGCATCGCGGGTATAAACTGCGGTGCCGATTTTACCGCGCAAAACGGCTCGTAAAGTACGGCAAGTTTTGCTTAAAATGGATATTTTGAAAAGATTTCAAGGCCCAAAACGCTTAAGCCTCCAACAGCAAAGCTAAAGAGCATCTACGATAAGCACAGTAGGCTTAAAAAGCGGATTTTACGGGCGTTTGCGATTTTTAGCGGATAAAATTAAATCCGCCGCTAAAATGCCACCAAGCAGGTAGTTTGCTCTAGCTTTGCAGGCTTAGATTCCCCGCGCCATAGGCGGCAACGAACGCGGAGCGCTATGTTTAGCGGCTTTAAATTTATCGCATATTTGCCCCAGCTAGCGCCTTCTTTTGAGTCGCCTACGCTAAATTTTACCGCCGCGCGCCTGTTTTTATGGTTTTTACTTTACTTTTTTAGCCGAGAAATTTGGGCTAAATTTATCCTTTTATGAGCCTAAAACCGCTAAAATCGCTAAAAATTTAAAGGCTAAAAATGTTTAACGGACTGATTAGAGAGATCGCGCAGGTTGCGAGCTATTCGCAAAATACCCTGCGACTAAAAGCCGCGTACCGCCCGAATTTAGGCGATAGCGTCGCGGTAAACGGCGCATGTCTTAGCGTGACGCAGCTGCACGCAGACGGTTTTAGCGTGGATCTTAGCGCCGAGACTAGAGCGCATATCGCGACGGAAAATTTGTGCGGACGCGTGCATATCGAGCCTGCGATGCGCTTAGCCGACCGCGTGGACGGGCATCTGCTGCAAGGCCACATCGACGCTATCGGCGAGGTCGCGCGCATAGAGCGGCGCGAAAACGGGGTTGATTTTTATATAAATTTGCCTCCTAACGTCATGCCCCTGATGGCGAACAAAGGCAGCATCGCGGTCGAGGGCGTAAGCCTCACGATCAACGAAGTTTTGCCGACCAGCGTGCGCCTAACGATCATCCCGATCACCTTTCGCGAGAGCTTGTTTGGCGAGTTTGAGCCGGGACGCCGCGTAAACGTAGAAAGCGACCTGTTAGCGCGCTACGTGGCTAGGCAGCTAGAGTTTGGTCTCGGTGCCCAAAAGGGCGGCAAAGGCGAGATCAGCTGGGACGAGTCGCAGCACATCGCAAGCCTTTATTAGGCCTGACGGGTTAAATTTAGCGAAAATGAAGCAGGAAATTTTAGACGTAGTTTTTGAGAGCGAGCGCTTGAAGCTTGGCTTTACGGCGCGATTTGGCGGAGTAAGCGAAGGGGCGTACGAGGGGTTAAATTTAGCGGGTCACGTAGGCGACCTGCCCGCAAACGTAGCTAAAAATCGCGAAATTTTAGCCGAGCAAATCGGCGTAGTGCCTAACAATCTAAAATTTATGCGTCAAATTCACTCAAATCGCGTGGAAATTTTGCGAGATTTAGAGGACGAACTACCCCCTTGCGACGGCGTGAT
>CAUQRE010000128.1:0-4413 GCA_963520315.1 uncultured Campylobacter sp.
AATTTTAGTGTAAAAAGTGGCGCACGCCCGTAAAATACATCGCCATGCCGTGCTCATTTGCCGCAGCTACGACCTCGTCGTCGCGGATACTGCCGCCTGGCTGTATCACGGCCTTTACGCCCGCCTCGCTTGCGATATCGATGCTGTCGCGGAACGGGAAAAACGCCTCGCTAGCAAGCGCACAACCGCGTAAATCAAGCCCCATATCTCGCGCCTTAGCTACTGCCGCACGAGCGGCGTCCACGCGGCTCGTCATACCCATGCCGATGGCGACCACGGCGCTGTTTTTCACGTAAACGACGCAGTTGCTTTTCGTGAGTGCCGCGACCTTCCATGCGATTTCGAGGTCTTTTAGCTCGGACTCGCTAGCCGCACGCGCGGTTTGCAGCTTCATATTTTCTAGCTCGTCAGCTTTTACCTCGTCGCTTTGCTGATAGACAAAGCCGCCGTCAACGTGCTTGAAGTCGTATTTGTCGTTTGCGCGCTGTAAAAATTTATTGCCCTGGGTGAAAATTTTGATACGCTTTTTGGCTTCAAATACCGCGAGCGCGTCCTCGTCCACGTTTGCGGCGATGATGACCTCGACGTAGATTTCGTTGATTTTCTCGGCCAAAGCGCGGTCTAGCGTGCCGTTTATCGCCACGACTCCGCCGTATGCGCTCACGGGATCGCACTTTAGCGCTTCGACGTAGCTTTCTAACAGATTTGATTTTACGGCAAAACCGCAGGCGTTAGCATGCTTGACGATGGCGACCGCAGGAGCGGCGTCAAAGCTACTTGCAAGTACCAAAGCCGCGTTTATATCGGTGATGTTATTGAAGCTAGCTTCGCCTTTTAGCGCGGTGAAGTTGTTGCTAAAAAAATAATCAAACTCGTATAGCGCGCCCTTTTGGTGCGGGTTTTCGCCGTAACGCGCGTCAAAAACCTTGCTGCCGGCGATAAATTTCATCTCGCCAAAGCCGCCGTTAAAGCGCTCGTTCATGTAGTTTGCGATCATCGAGTCGTAGGCTGCGGTGTGCTCGTAGGCTTTTATCATCAAATTTCGCCTAAAAATAGCCTTCTCGCTCTCGTCCGCGCTCTCTATGACGCGTAAAACCTCGTCGTAATCAAGCGGACTCGTGACGATATAAACGCTAGCGAAATTTTTAGCCGCCGAGCGCACCATTGCAGGGCCGCCGATGTCGATGTTTTCGATAATCTCGTCAAAATCATCGGTGCGGATGGTGGTTTGCTTAAACGGATATAAATTTACGCAGACCAGATCGATGCTGCCGATGCCGTGTTGTGCGGCTTGGCTTACGTGGTTTGCGTCGTTTCGCTTGTGCAATATCCCGCCGTGAATCTTTGGGTGCAGGGTTTTCACGCGCCCCTCAAACATCTCGGGCGAGCCCGTGTATTCGCTCACTTCGACCGCCTTTACGCCCTGCTCTTTTAGCAGTTTGTGAGTGCCGCCCGTGCTTAGTATCTCAAAACCGAGTCGCTCGAGTCCTTTTGCAAACTCTACGATACCTTCTTTGTCGCTGACGCTGATTAACGCTCTCATCTTTTCTCCTTTATAAATTTTTAAAGATATTTTTCCATCACAGAAGAAACTAAGCCGATTACAATAGCAACAATAATACCAAGAATTATTAACTTATGCTCAAATTTTTTATCAAGGCCATCTCTTACCAAAGAAGTCAGTTCACTAATCTGCCTTTTGCTTTCATTGTAAAATTCTCTTACATTATAGTTACGTGCTATAAATTCCCAATTTTCATAACACTGATGGTTCTTTTGTCTTACAGGATTTAAGAAAAAACTCTTTATGCTATAAATATAAAAACCATCCCTGATCTTTTCTAACTCTTTTATACCGCAATCTTTGCCTATATTCGGTATAAAATCTATTGTTTTTTCTATAAATTTGTATGTGCTTATGTTATAAGCCAACCCAATCAAAAACAGAATCATTGACCTTTCAAATTTATCGTTAAAAGATTTTTCCAAATCGCCTTTTTTCTTAATGTCAAAATTTGATATCATTAAAAAGCCGTCTTCAGCAAAAACGACATCTATATCGTTTGCCTTATATCTATTCTTATTTGAAAGTTCTAGAGTTTTGCTGGCTCTAAGTAGCATTGAAATTTTATCATCACTCAAATTACCGTCTTTACATCTAAATGCATAATAAATAGTTTCATCTAGCAAAAAATCCTTTATAGCTTCCAGGTTTTTTCTGCCAAAAAAATATTCATCAATCTCTCCCGTCAAATAATCTTTGTGATCATTTGGATTGTGGAGTTTTTCATCCTTACCATAATCAAAACATACGCTTTCAATAACTAAAAGATTTAAATCTAAAATTTTAAATATCCTAACATCCTTTTGTATTTCACAAATTTTACATTCTTGCTTTATGCTATCAAATATAAAATTATGATTACTGTCTACAAATTTAAATTTGCTATCATTAAAATTTTTAATTAAAGAAATTTGAAAAACAACAACTTTATGACTATTAATCATTCTATAATCCCTTACAATTTTATTTCTCTACCAAAAACTTCATAGCTCAAGCTTTTGGTGCTAATCTTTAAAACATTTATACTTCTATACCTAAAACTCATTTATTTTCAGCTTTTATTTACTTAAACTCCAAATTTATCTTTCAAATATCCTTAAGCTTCATTAATCTCCTGAAGCTTTCTGGTTGAGCACTCTATCATCTCCTCGCTCTCGCCGCGCCCCATAAGGATATCGGGATGATATTTTTTTACGAGTTCGCGGTAGCGCTTTTTTACCTCGTCAAACGGCGCGCCCTCTTTTAGTCCAAGCACGTCGTAAGGGCTTTTAGCGCGTTTTACGTACGGATCCCTTCGGCCTCCTCTATCTTGCCGCCTTTGCCCGTAAAAATCGTCAAATCTCTTTAAAATCGACCAAAAATCGATCTCGTTAAGTCCAAATCCCAAAGCGATCTGCTCGATGACGTTATGCTCGCTTTTACTAAATTCGCCGTCTATATAGGCCAAATTTAGTAAAAAAGATAGCTTCGCGGCCGCGGCGTCTTGGCTAAGGCGGAAACGATCTTTATACTGCCGCGCGATAAAATAGGCATTATGCACCGTCTCTTTTTCGCGGTTATAGATCTGCTTTAGCTCTGCTCTCATCGCTGCGTCGTTACCGAGCCGCAGCGTGATATCATCTAGCGTCTCGCTGATGAGGCGAGCCTCTAGCTCGTTTACCCTGCCGTCGCTTTTGGCGACTTTGGCGAGCAGACTAACTAAAAATTTAGCCTCTTCAAACATCGCCTTTTTTTGCGAGCCGCCTAAATTTACGGGATTTTGGCTAAAATTTGAAACCAGATAATAAATCCCGTAAAATATCAAAAACCAAAAAATGAAACTCAAAATATCACCATAAATGATAAATCGTATTTTTGAGTTTGCCGCCTACTAGCTCGTTTTTACGCCACGAGCTCTCGTCGTTCATCACGTTCCAGCGGCGCTCGTCGGGGCGATAAAACCAGTCTTTGTCGATCTGATAATAAATCTGCTTGCCGTTTGCCTCGATGATGTTTGCGATGTTGTTGTCGTGGTAGCTGTTCTCGTCGTAGTCGGTAAAGGCGCGCTGCCCCATCTCGGAGTAAAGAAGCGTAAGCTCCTGCAGCATCTCGTTTAGCTCGTTGTCCATCTTTTGCACGTGTAGCCCGATCTCCTCGGCCTCGCGGAAAAGTATCGGATAATCATGCGCCGGATAGTCGCTGTTTAGGCGCTCGGAGATGTTTTGGATCTTTGCCTCGTCGTTCATGTGGTAGCGCAAAAGCTCGCAGCAAATCTTTAGCGAGAGCGAGCTAGCACGGTCTACAGCGCCGAAAACCAGCGGATGGATGTAGTTGTATAGCGATTTATACGGGTTTTCGTCGTTGTCTTTTTCGTGCATTTTCCACAGCTTTATCACGCGGTTTAGCTCGTCCATCGACACGCTAACGCGCTCGTTGCCGTTATCTATCGGACTCATCGCGTGCTTTAGCGAGGTATCGACGGCGGTTAGATACGCTAGCGGGCCCATCACTATCTCGTTTGCGCCAAGTGCCATCATCGTCGCTGCCGACGCGCAGTTAGCGGGGATAAGCGCGGTTATGTTTTTGCAGTAGTTTCTAAGAGTGCTAATTATACGAAGCGCTGCTATACCGCTGCCGCCGTCGCTTTTGATAAACAAAAACGCGTTTTCTATCTTTTTGCCCTTTAAAATTTCATACATCGCGCTCGCGTCGTTGCCGCAGACGCTGCCCGCGTTTGAGTTGTAGTATGTGATGAGCGTGCCGCCTAGTTTAGCCTCGACTTCTTTTAATACCTGCTGCGTCTCGCTAAATAGCACCGGCGGCTTAGCTACGCTTTTTTGATCCATTCCTCTGCCCTCCTTTTGCGGCTG
>CAUQRE010000129.1:0-4399 GCA_963520315.1 uncultured Campylobacter sp.
AATTTAGCGCCCTCTTTGCGGGCTTCAAATTTGACCCAAAAAATCGTGCCAAATTTGACGCTTTGCTTGCATAGGCGGTTAAATTTGACGAGCGTAACGGCTTCAAATTTAACGCCGCCTGGTTTTAGGCGGCAAATTTACACTTCATGCCTGCTTAAACGTTAGATAAAACTACCCAAAGGAAAAACATGGAAAACGGCGGACTGGCTGTGCATTTCGGAGAAAATTTAGCGCAAATTTTATCGCAAAAGATAAAGGCGGTTTATCCCAAATTTGACGCGCAAAGCTACTGCGGGCAAATCGCGGAGAGAGCGCCAAAACTAGGCTATTCGCAAAGGATTTTGGCGCACGCAAACGCTCTAAATGAACTTTTGCCGCCCGATTTTAAGCGCGCGGCGGAGATTTTGGTCGCGATTTTGGGCGAGGAAAACCCGAACGAAACAGGCATGTTTAAGCACTTTTACTGGACTTTGCCGCTGGCAAAATACGTCGAAATCTACGGCATAGACGACTTTGAGACCTCTATGGGCGCGATCAGGGAAATCACGAAGCGCGGCACGGGCGAGTACGCGGTGCGCGCCTTTATCAAAAAATATCCGCAAGACTCGCTCAAAACAATGACGCAGTGGGCACGCTCGTCAAATTTCCACCTGCGTAGGCTAGCGTCCGAGGGTCTGCGACCAAAGCTGCCGTGGGCTAGCAAACTAGAGCTTTTTATCAACGATCCGCGCCCGGTTTTTGCGGTGCTAGAGATCCTTAAAGAGGACGAAGTGCGCTTCGTACAGCGCTCGGTTGCAAACAACGTCGCGGACTATCTAAAGGTAAATTTCGCCGCCGCAAAGGAGCTGCTCGTGTGCTGGCAAAGCTCACAAAACAAAAACACGCAGCAAATCATCCGTCACGCGACGAGGAAGATAAAAATTTAGTCTTGGCGCAGATACGCAAGCTAGCGGCGAGCAAATTTGGGCTTTAAGTTTTTATAAAATTTAAGAAGCAAACGCGCTTGACGTAATGCGCAAAAAGTAGATGCAAGCTTAATGGTCGGCGCGCCAAAATATAAGATCAAATTTACAACCGTCGCCAGAGATCAAATTTGACCCAACCACGTAACGATACGCAAATTTTACAAGCCGTCGCGCTTAAATTTGAAGCCAGGCGCCCAAATTTAGCACAGCATAAAAACGGGTCGGCGCGCAGGCATCGCAAGCGGCCGAGCCTAAAACCAAATCTATCCCGCAAAAATCCTAAACGCTATCCAAACCGCTAAAGCACCGATCAAAACGCCGCCCGCAAATGCCGAAGCGACGTAGATTTTCTGCTTTTTTCTGATCTGCTCGAATTTCTTTTCGTGATGCTTTTTCACGCCTTCAAAGGTCAAATTTAAGATCTTTTCGTTCGTTTGATTTAGCGCATCGGCAAAGCTCTTTATCTGCTCGTCGTTGATATATCGCATGGTCTTGCACGTCGCGTTAGCCAGGCGCTCGTAGTCCTCGCTGTTTTCCCAGAGCTCGACGACGGTGTTGTTTTCGATGCGCTCTTTTAGTTCTAGCGTCTCTTTTAGCTCGTTTTGTTCGACTAGCTGCGTTCCCATTACGCCTCCTTAGTTGATAGTTCCTATTTTGTCGCCGTATTTTAGCTTTTGCTCGGCCGCTAGATCAAATTTGACCGCGCCCCGCTCGCTAAGGATGAGGATCGTAGAGCCCAGCTCAAACATCCCTAGCTGCTCGCCCTTTTTTGCGCTTAAATTTTCATATTCGTAAAGCGCGACGTTGCCGGCACAGGAGTTAGTCTGTATGCGCGCGTCAAAGTCGAATTTCATCTTGCCCACGTTTAGCGCGCCGACGAATACCAGCCACATCTTTTTGCCGCTTGCAAGCTCGCATTTTAGCACCACGCGCTCGTTTTTGGCGTATAGATTTGGCACCTTTAGCAGCGCGCTAACGGCCACGCTATATAGCTCGCCAGGCACGTAGAGTGCGGACAAGATCCTCATATCGCAAGGCGCGTGGTAGCGGTGATAGTCGCGCGGGCTTAGGTAGATATTTACGTACTCTAGCTCGGCGTCTCGCTCCGAACGCTCCATACTATCTCCGAGAAGCTCTGCTATACCGTACTCGTGCCCCTTGACGCTGATCGCCTTTAGTTCCTTGCTAACTCCGCGCTCCAGGCACGTGCCGTCGCTAGGACTGATGAAGGCCTGCGGCGAAACGTCGAAATTTCGCGGACGCTGTAGCTCGCGGGTAAAAAGCGCCGTCAGGCTCTCGTACTCCTTTGGCTGCTTAAACTCGCTCATATCGATTTTAAAGCCGCTTACGTATTTTTCATTGATAAATGTTTGCAAAAATCTCGGAAATTTAACCGCCGCTACAAACCCGAATATCCTAGAAATAAGTCCCCTCATACAACTCCTTTTAGTCTTAATAACGAAATCTCGCTAGGCGCCATCACGCGCACCGGCGGCCCCCAAAATCCGGCGCCTCGGCTAACGTAAATTTGCGTATTTTTGTTCGCGCGGTATAGCCCTGCGACGTATTTTTGATCTAGCCTTACTAGCAGCGAAAACGGAAAAATTTGTCCGCCGTGCGTGTGTCCGCTCACCACTAGATCCACGGGCGCGCTTTCGTCCATGTATTTTAAAAATTTAGGCTGATGGGCGAGCAAAACGGTAGGCAAATTTACGTCGCGACCGTCCAGGGCCGCGACTAAATCTGGCTCGTATGCTTTAAACCTTAAACCGATGATATCATAAACGCCGGCTAAATTTACCCCGCCCACTCGTGCATTTTCGTTGCCTAAAATTCTAAAATTCGTCGTCTCGCGGATAACTTTTAGCATGCCGTCGATGCCGCTATAGTACTCGTGGTTGCCGGGCACGTAAAAGGTGCCGTATTTGCTCTTTAGCTCGTTAAATGGCGCGATAAACTCGGCCAAACGGTGCGGCGGCAGATCCGCGATATCGCCCACGATCGCGACCGCGTCTGCGTCAAGCTCGTTTACGCGCCCAGTTACCGCCCGCGCAAAGTCCGCTCCTAAAAAATCGCCCAGATGAATATCAGTTAAAACCGCGATTTTTAGCTCGCCATTTAACCCCTTTAGCTCGATATCTTGGGCTTTTACTTCGGGTAATTTTACGGCGTTAAAGATACCTCTAAAAAAATAGCTAAACGCCAAGATAAGTATCGTGACGTCAAGATATAGGCGCAAAAATTTACGCCTGCTCTCGCTAAACGCACGCTTGGTTACGGGACGGGCGATGAAGGCCGCGACGTTCGTAAAAAGCACGAACGAAAAGATAATAAACGTCAGCGCCAGCATCAGCGAACAGGCGATACGAAGGCTAGGTCCCAGAAAGTTAAACCGCAGAGAAAAAGCAAGCGCGACGCCGCCGATAGCAAGCGTCAGGAAGAATAGCCCAAGCGCCCTTTTATGCACGGCAAGCGGCCTGAGCGCGGCATCCGCGAAAAGCCCGCGATAAGAAACGTAATTCATAAAAATAATGACTAAAGACGATAAAACATAAAACATTTCGTAAATTTAGCCAAAATTATTAAATATCTAACCACTGCGCGCGGCAAATTTGAGGAAATTTAAACGCGGAGGCAAAGCGTGCGCTAGAAACGTCTTTTTTACGCGGCGATATCCGTGCGGACGGAGGGTAAATTTAATAGCTTGTTTGAACGAATTTAACGAGTAACGCTGCGTTGATTTACGACGCCAAAATGCAAATTTGATTTTACGGGCTGCTTAAAACGCATTTTAGCAGGCAGCTAATCCAAATTTTATCGCCGCGCTTATTTTTGCGCTCGGTATGACCCGCGCCTTTACGAAGCTACCGAGATTTTGCCTATTCTTCGACCGCATCCTCCGTTCGCACGATGAGGCTTTTTGGGAGGCTAAATTTCTCGATCACTTCGCACTCTTTGGCTCGCATCTCGCCCGCGTCGTTTTCGTGATCGTAACCCAACACGTGAAGCAGCCCGTGCGTGAAAAGCAGCGCCGTCTCGTCATCCTCACTGTGGCCTAGCTCGGCGGCTTTAGCGGCGACTAGCTCGGTGTTTATCACGATACAGCCAAGCGGTGCGTGCAGCTGCATCTCAAGCGGAAAGCTCAGCACGTCCGTGGTCTCGTAGATGCCGCGCTGGCGGACGTTTATCTCCTTCATCTCCTCGGCGTCAACAAAGCTTAGCTCCACCTCGCCCGCGGTCAAATAGTCGCAAATTTGATCCAAAATCCTCGGATAATCGTCCTCGCAAAGTATCATTTTTGGCTTTCCTTTAGTAAAATTTGAGTATGATTTTAGCGAAAATTCGGGTTGATTTTAATAAAACTAGCTTTTGTTTATTAAGGGGGAAGGGGCTTGAATTACGAAGTCGCTCCCTTCCCCCTTAACAATCCCCCA
>CAUQRE010000130.1:0-4376 GCA_963520315.1 uncultured Campylobacter sp.
CGATAACGGCGGAGATAGCGTCATAGCCGAGCTTTGCGGCTTGTATCAGCGCGTGGGGACGTTTGAGGAAAACCCGAAAGCGTATTACGACTACGGCGCGGACGTACTTTTTGGCGAAACGCTAAAAGATAAAATTTAATGACCCTACCAGTAGCCCTTACGCCCAAACGCGCGCTTTTAATCGGAGCCGGAAAGGTCGCGCGGCAAAAATTTTTAGCTCTAAAAGCGGCCAATTGGGAGTGCGCAATTTTAGCCGAAAAAATTTTAGAGCCGTTTTTTGCCGATAAAAACGTAAAAATTCGCAAGCTAACGCGGCAAAATTTGGGCGAAAATTTAAGCGGTTTTGAAATGATAATAGACGCTAGCGGAGATGAAAATTTAGGGCAAGCTTTATTTAGCGAGCGTAAAAGCTCGGGCTATTTGCTAAACGTAGTCGATAAGCCTGCTTTAAGCGATTTTTATTTTACCGCAAACGCGCATTTAGGCGAGCTTAGCGTAGGCGTTAGCACTAGCGGCGCGAGTCCTAGCTTAGCCGCGCTCGTAAGGGATAAAATAGCTAAAATTTTGCCTAGGAATTTAGCGGATTTTATCCCGAAGCTAAAACTGGCCAGGCTTGAGGCGATTGAAAATTCTAACCCGCAAAAGGCCGAAATTTTAAAACCGAAGTGCCGCGAAAATTTAGGCAAAGTTTTTTTAATCAGCTGCGGTAGCGGCAGCCTTCAAAATCTCACCTTGGGCGCGCTTGAAGCGTTTGAGCTGCTAGACGTAGCTCTAAGCGATAAACTAGTCGGCGAGGATACGCGCGAAATTTTGCGAAATTTAGGCGTAGAGATTATTAACGTAGGCAAAGGCAAAGACGAAGATAGCGCGACGCAGGAGCAAATAAACGCCCTTATGTTAAGCCTGGCAAAAGAAGGCAAGAGCGTCGGGCGGCTAAAAGGCGGCGATGCGAGCTTGTTTGGCAGAGCGTTTGAGGAGATGAGCTTTTTAGAGGAAAACGGCGTGGAGTTTGAGCTAATTAGCGGCGTCAGTTCGGTTTTTGCGGGATGTGCTAGAGCGCTTATTACGCCCACGATTAGGGGCGTTAGCAGCGGCGTTTTGATAGTCTCGGCGCATCTAAAAGGCGGCGAGATAAATACTGCTTGGCTTGAAATTTTAAAGACGCGAGACATTACGGCGGTCGCGCTTATGGCGCACGCTTACGCGGGCGAAATTTTAAATGCGGCAAGAAAGCTAAATTTAGACCTAGATACGCCGGCGGCGTTTGTTTCAAATATAGATAGAGCGGATGAAAAAGTAATCATCGGACGAATAAAAAATTTAGAATCTATGGCGCTAAAATGCGCCCGTCCAGCGATTTTAATAATCGGCCCCGTCGTCGAAAAATCGCTAAGCTTGAAACCAAAATGCGAAAGGATAGTGGTTGAATAAAATTTTAATCTTTTTAGCGCTTATAAATTTTGCCGCCGCGCAACAGCTTTTAAACGTCTCTTACGACGCGACGCGGGAGCTTTTTAAAGAATATAACGCGCTTTTTATCAAATACTACGAGCAAAAAAGCGGCAAAAAGATTAAAATTTTACAAAGCCACGGCGGTAGCGGCGCGCAGGCTAGGATGCTAATAGACGGATTAAAAGCCGACGTCGCGACGCTGGCTCTTGCCTACGACATTAATGCCGTCGCGCGAAAAAGCGGCGCTTTGGACGCTTCGTGGCAAGAAGAGTTCCCGCTAAACTCCGCGCCCTACAACTCCACGATCGTATTTTTGGTTAGAAAAGGCAATCCAAAAGGCATAAAAGACTGGGACGATCTAGTAAGAAACGACGTAAAAATCGTAACGCCAAATCCCAAAACATCAGGCGGCGCGAGGTATAACCACCTAGCCGCATACGCCTACGCGGCGGCTAAATTTAACGGCGACGAGGATAAAATTCGCGAGTTTTTGGTTAAACTCTACGCCAACGCTCCCGTGCTAGACGCGGGCGCTCGCGGGTCGGCAAACACTTTCATACGCCGCGGTATCGGCGACGCGATGATTGCGTGGGAAAACGAAGCGCATCTTAGCAAAGCAAGGCTAGGAGAGGACGAGTTTGAGATTATCTACCCAAGCCTTAGCATCCTAGCGCAGCCTCCGGTCGCGGTTTTAAGCAAAAACGCCGCCGCAAACGGCAACGCCCCGCTTGCCCGCGAATATCTGGCGCACCTTTATCTGCCCGATGCGCAGGAGATCATCGCAAAAAATTTCTTCCGCCCTACGGACGAAAACGTCGCTAAAAAATACGAGAAAATTTTCCCGCGAATAAATTTAATAAGCATAGAGAGCTTTGGCGGCTGGGACGCGGCGCAAAAGAGGCATTTTAGTGACGGGGGCGAATTTGATAAAATTTACGAGATCGTAGCGAAGGGTAAAAAATGAGAAAATTTTTACTTAAAAAGCCCTCTATTTTGCCGGGATTTAATATCTGCTTCGGCCTTGGCGCCAGCTACGTTTGCTTTTTGGTTTTACTGCCGCTGGCGGCTCTGGGCGCTTTTAGCTTTAAGGGCGGCATAGTCGAAATTTTAGCCGTTATTAGCGATCCTCGCGTATTATCGGCGCTTAAATTTTCATTTACGGCTTCATTCGTCGCCGCCGCGGTAAATTCGCTTTTTGGTTTTATTATCGCGTGGTGCTTGGCGCGTTACGAATTTTGGGGTAAGGGCTTTATTAGCTCGCTTATAGATATTCCTTTTGCGCTGCCTACGGCGGTGGCGGGGATTTGCCTGGCGTATTTATTTTCGCACGGCGGCGTTATGGGCGCTGCGCTTTTAAGGCTCGGCATAGATTTGCAAGGGGCGGATTTTACTTGCGTCGTAATCGTTTTGGTATTCGTAGGTATGCCGTTTGTAGTGCGGACGACGGAGCCTGTTATAAAAGATTTTGATAAACAAGTGCTTGAAGCGGCCGAAAATTTAGGCGCGAATTTTTGGCAAATTTTTAGGCTAATAATGCTTCCAAGCCTGCTTCCGTCCTTGATAACGGGTTTTGCGCTAGCCTTTGCCAGAGGCCTTGGCGAATACGGCTCGGTCATTTTTATTTCGAGCAACATCCCTTTTAAAAGCGAAATTTTACCCGTTTTAATAGTCTCGCGCCTAGATAGCTTTAATTATCAAGAAGCCGCCGTAATCGGATTTTTCATGATTTTAGTAGCGTTTGCCTCGCTATTTTTGATAAATTTCATACAAAAAAAGGTCGCAAAATGAGCGAACCGAAAATTTTAAAGCCCGTTTTGCTTTTAATTAGCGCCGCGTTTTTATTCGTTTTTATCGCGCTTCCGCTTTATACCATCGTATCAGAAGCCCTAAAAGACGGGCTTAGCGGCTATTTTAGTGCAATTAGCGACGATTATGCGATTAGCGCGGTAAAGCTTAGCCTGCTTTGCGCGGGATTTTGCGTGGTTATAAATACCGTATTTGGCGTTATGATAGCCTACGCAGCGGCAAAATTCGAGTTTCGCGGCAAGACTGTGCTACTTACGCTTTTAGATATGCCATTTGCCGTTTCGCCCGTTATCGCCGGGCTAATGTTCGTGCTGCTTTTTGGAAACAGCGGCTTTTTGGGAAAATTTTTTAGCGCGTTAAATTTTGACGTGATTTTTGCGCTGCCGGGGATTTTGCTAGCTAGCGCGTTCGTTACCTTTCCGTTTGTAGCCAAAGAGACGCTTTTGTTAATGCAAGAGCAAGGAAATAGCGAGGAAGAGGCGGCGTTTAGCCTGGGTGCGGGCGGACTTCGCACGTTTTTTAGCGTTACGCTACCGAACATAAAATGGGGACTATTTTACGGCGTAGTACTAACAAACGCCAGGGCGATGGGAGAATTCGGCGCCGTGGCGGTCGTAAGCGGCAAGATAATCGGGCTAACTACCACGATGCCCCTTTATATAGAAATTTTATATAGCGACTATCTTTACGTAGCGGCTTTTAGCGTAGCTAGCTTGCTGCTGCTGCTCTCGGTAGTCACGCTGGCGCTAAAATTTTTAGTTCAAAAAGCTAGCAAAAGGGGCTAAATGGGTATAAAAATATCAAATTTAAATAAAAATTTCGGCGATTTCGTCGCGCTTAAAAACGTAAATTTAGAGATAAACAACGGCGAGCTAACCGCGCTTTTAGGACCTAGCGGCAGCGGCAAAACGACGCTGCTTCGCATAATCGCGGGCCTAGAAAACGCCGATAGCGGCGAAATCTCGTTTTTCGGCGAAAACGTCAGCCGCAAAAGCATAAAAGAACGCGGCATAGGCTTTGTTTTTCAGCACTACGCGCTATTTAGGCATATGAGCGTGTTTGATAACATAGCGTTTGGACTAAACGTCCGTCCAAAAGCCTCGCGCCCAAGCAAAGAC
>CAUQRE010000131.1:0-4375 GCA_963520315.1 uncultured Campylobacter sp.
GAGATAGACTCTATCGTCATGCCGATGGTCCAAGACTACGACAAAACGCCGATAAAAGCGGTAAATCACACCGATATCGACGCCGAGATCAAGCCTGAAAAAGACGAAGCCGACGAGGGTAAATTCGCCGCGCTGCTAGCTAAGATGAAAGAGATACTAAAAGACGAAGTCAAGGACGTGAAGCTAAGCTCGCGCTTAAGCGAAAGTGCCGCCGTCATAGTTTACGATAAAAACGATCCCGACTACGCTACGCAGATGATGCTAAAGCAGATGGGGCATAGTGCGGGTAAAATTTTGCCGATACTGGAGATAAATCCAAAGCACGAACTCTTTGAAAAGCTATCTCAAAACGAGGCGATGATTTATGACGCGGCGGAGCTGCTTTTAGATATGGCCAAGCTAAACGAAGGCGTCTCGATAGACGATCCATCGGCATTTAGCAAAAAACTAACTAAAGTCTTGCTAAAAGCGATCTAAATTTAAGCCTTTTTGGGCTTAAATTTTATTTCGGTTCGGCGGCGGAGTTAAATTTGCCGCCGAGTTTTTAAGATATCACTCCAATCTACATAGTAAAATCCGCTCGCCCTACCCTTAAATTTACGGCGTCAAATTTGACCTAAAAGACGCTTGTCATGCTCGCCGAATGCTAAATTTGAAAAGGCTAGTAAGCTACATTTGCGTAATATTTGGTTATAATTGCCAAAAAATTTAAGGTATAAAGTGAACGAGAGTAAAGAATATTTCGTAAAAGAAGAAGATTTTATCGTATCAAAAACCGATCTAAAGGGCAGAATAACCTACTGCAATCAGCCGTTTTTAAAGATCGTCGGCGCTACGCAAGAGCAGCTTTTACACAAGCCGCACAACATCATCAGGCACCCCGATATGCCGCGCATCGTGTTTAAGCTGCTGTGGGAGCGTATCAAGGCAAAGCATGAAATCTTTGCATTCGTTAAGAACAAGAGCTTTGACGGCGGATTTTACTGGGTATTTGCTAACATTACGGCTTCGCTAGACGCTAACGGCGAGATCATCGGCTACTACTCCGTCCGCCGCAAGCCAAACCCAAAGGGCGTCAAATTTATCGAAGGTGTATATAAGCAGCTGCTTGGGGCCGAAAAAAGCGGCGGCATGGAGGCTTCAGGCAAGCTACTGGGGCAAATTTTATCCGATGCAAATATCAGCTACGACGAGCTAGTGCATAAACTTCAGCGAGGCTTGCTCTAGCGCGGGGGGGGCTATTTTTATAGAATTTACGAGATTTCATAAAGGCATAAAAATCAGCAACGCTAGCTCGCCACGCACGATTTACGCGTAAATTTCTCAAACTTCTTTGCCGTCTATTGCGGCAAAAACAGGCATAAGAGGTGCTTTGTAAGTCCGTAAAATCAAAGCGCAAAAAAGACCAAGGCTAGGCGTTAAGTTATGCCTTTGCCCATTAGCATAAATGCGAAATTTTCCGCCCTTACCGTAGATTCAAAACACCTAAGCCGCGCTCTACTAGAGCCGATTTTACAGGCTAATATGAGCCTAAACGGCTAATTCTGGGCCGTTTTACCAAACTATGCCTGCGCTCAAAATAGCGTCTAAATAAAGCGTAAATTTACCACATTTGCAGATGGCAAGATAAGCTATGCAAAGGCGTCGCCGCTAGTAAAAATAGGCAAAAACACAGACTACGCGAGCGCCGTTTACCGCCGCTAAGGTAAGTCACCGTCAGCCTCGCCATTTTTAGAAATTTGCTGACTCACAAAAGCAGGTTTTGATAGAGCGTAAGATTACGTTTTGCGTATCCGCTTAAAATTTTCCGCGAGAAAAAACACCGAATCGCGCTTCTAGCTATAAGGATACTTTGGGCGCGCTACAAGCCGCAAATTTAGATTTACCGCGGATTTTTACCGTATTTACGCCGTTTTGGGGCTTCTTGCTTGTTCAGTAAGCTCACTTTATTTAGCCCGGATTTCGCCGTTTTGCTAGCCGAGTTTTGATCTGATAAAACAAAGCAGCAAAGCTATGCCGCCGCGCTAATCGGCGCAGTTATTTTTGACGACCGCTAAGCTGCGGATTTAGACCTTTGCCGTATTTATGCACTAAGCCTAAGCATAACCGATTTAGACGCTTGGCTTATGTTTCATGCTTTATGCATCCGGTTTATTTTATATTTTTTAATATTTCATTAATGATTTCTCGTGCACCGCCATTTACTATTTGCCCGCCAAGCGCGCTTGAGACGGCATTTATATTCATGCCCTCTATCAGACTTAAGGCCTCGCTAGCATCTATCTCTCCGCCTTTTTGAAAGCAAAATTTAGCCAAATTTTGATCCACTAGAAACTTAGCGTTAAATACCTGATGATTGTTTGCGGCGTAAGGATAGGGCACGAATACGCTAGGCAGTGCGTTTGCCGCGAGCTCCCACAGCGTGCTGGCTCCCGCTCGGCTCACGGCGATATCGGCCTCGCGCATCTTTAGCTCGATCTTAGCATCAAAGGCAAAAAGCTCTAGCTCATCGCCGCTAAAGCCAAGCTTATCGTATTGAGCGCGCAGACTTTCTAGCGAGTTTTTACCGCATTGATGTATGATTTTTATACCTTTTTGGCGTAGGCTCAAAGCTAAATTTAACGCTAGATTATTTATCGCAGCCGCGCCTTGCGAACCGCCTAGAAATATAATAGTTTTTAAATTTTCCCTAACGCGAGCCGTATCAAAGAACCTTTGCGCGACGGGATAACTAAAAATAGGCTTAAAATAAGAGCTAAAAAAACCCTTTGCAAACGGTTTTAAAAGCTTATTTAAACTGCCGATCACGGCGTTTTGCTCGTGGATAAAAAGCGGCTTTCGCGAGATAATCGCCGCAAATGCCGCAGGCGCCGCGCTATATCCGCCTACGCTTACCACGGCTTTTACGCCATGTTCTTTAAAAATTTTACGGCATTTAAACGCTAGTTTAAAAATATTTAATAATGCCGAAAATTTACCCAATCCCTTTTTATTTACCACTCCGCCGCTCGGTAAGAAAATTTTCTCGCTAAAGCTTGCGTCTTTTTCAAACCACATCTTATCCTGCCCGCTGCTAGACCCGATAAATATCGTTCTCTCGCCCCGCGCTACTAGCTCCTCGTTTAGGGCTTTTGCGATGGCTAGATGTCCGCCGGTACCGCCGCCGCAGACCACTACGGCGCTACTGCGCGTATTGCCGACGGTTAAATTTAAGTTTTCGTTTATCATTTTTTGCCTAATAAATTTAAGTAAAATCGGCGCAAAGGCCGTTTAAATTTCGCCCCAAAGTAGCGTAAATTTTACTGCCGCCTAGCAGCGATTTGCCACGGTAAATATACGGCGACGGATTTAGGCGGCGCAGTTTTTGGGCTAAATTTAAACGCAAATCGCCCGCTTAAAATCGCCCCACCGGCTAGATAAGGCAGGCGTTAAAATCCAAAAACTAGACGGTTGCCCGCCGGTTTGCTCTTTAAAGCCTAGGTTTATATCTTTTTGTTAGGACGCCTCGTAAATTTACTAGATTTTCCGAGGCAAAGCCGCTTTTGCGGATAAATTTAGCCGCAAACAAACCGTCTAGCCAAAAGCCGAGTCTAGCTGGGAAATCTATAGGCAAAACGATCAAACTCCGTTTATCGCCAAGCTAAATTTAGGCTAATGCCTAGTCTTTGACCTTTTTACTAACCGACAGCACCATACCGATACCGATACAAAGCGCTAAAACGGAGCTGCCGCCGTAGCTTAGAAACGGTACGGCGATGCCTTTGATCGGCGTGATAGAGGTGATGCCGTAGGAGTTCATCAAAAACGAAAACGAGATGAGAAGCCCCACGCCTAGCGTAAAAAGATGATAGACTTTATTTTCGACCTTAGCAGATACGCGAAATATCCTATAAAGCAAAAATACTATCACTCCCGTTATGACAAAAATCCCAAGTACCCCGATCTCCTCGGCGATACCGGCTAGCACGAAGTCGGTGTGAACCTCGCTTAAAAATCCCAGCTTAAACACGCCAGCACCCAGCCCCTCGCCGAAAAATCCGCCGTGCTTTATCGCATTTAGCGAGTGCGAAATTTGATACGCTTCGCCCGTATCCTCGACGCGCAAGGCCGCAGCCATCCCGTCTGGCAAGATGGATAAGACCATATTTTGTATCGTTCCCCACCATGATTTTATACGAGCTATCCTGTGTTCTGACGTGACGATAGCGATACTAGCCAGCATAACCGCTAGCCCTATACCGATGGCAAATAATCTAAAACTGGTACCGGCAAAAAACATCATCACCGCAAGCGTAAGAGCTAAAACTACGACTTGGCCTAGGTCGTTTTGAAGTATAGCGATGAGGTAAACGGCCACCAAAAATAAAAAAAGATA
>CAUQRE010000132.1:0-4332 GCA_963520315.1 uncultured Campylobacter sp.
AATTTATGCCGGCCGGGTAAATTTAACGTCATAAGAGGCAAGAAAGCGGATATTTCGTTACGTTTTTTGTCCATAAGCGCGGCAAAGAATATAGCGAAAAATCGTCAAAATTTTGCGCTATGATCAAGATGTTTTCGTGTGCCGAATGCGATCTTGTCTGCGTCTATGTCCTCTGTGAGGATACCTGCAAGGCAGCGTTCGTTTCTGACCGAAAATAAAAACGGCAAACACTCGTTTCAAAACATGCTAACAGCGGCTCTTTTTACGTCATCGGCCGGGTACTTGGGCTATCTTTTTTAAATTTATGTAGTGAATTTCGCCTCATCCAAGCTTTGCAACGCGTAATCATACGATAGCACGAACCAAACAGTGTCTGTGGTGTCGCACAAAATCTCAAAAGAGCAGACGAAGCGGTAAAATTTCGCCTAAATTTTGAAAATTTACCGCTCAAAAACTAATTTTGCGGTGTATAAATTTAATCGTCGAGTCGCATTTGCTCGGCGTTATGCGCCTGCGATCAACATAAGCCCGTTAAGTCCTTACAAATTTACCTTCAACCGCAGACGACTAAACCCAAATTTAAACCATTTTC
Source organism: uncultured Campylobacter sp. (assembly GCA_963520315.1). Lineage (GTDB taxonomy): Bacteria > Campylobacterota > Campylobacteria > Campylobacterales > Campylobacteraceae > Campylobacter_A. Next base: position 593 of record CAUQRE010000132.1, read on the forward strand.
AGCACTTCGACTATCTCGCCCTTTGCGATAAATTTGGTCTCTTTTGGAATAATTAAAAGCGCGGCGTCGTTTGTTAGATTGTTTACGATCGCCGAGCTGCAGAGTTTCTTGCCGTCTTAATTTACGTAAATTTTGCCATCGCGGTTTTCTAAATTTACCGCCGTAAACTCCAAAAACGGCGAGCGCTTTTTGTAATCCTCGTCCATGATCGCCGTGATTTTAGGCTCGCTAGCGCCAAACCACGCGTTTAGCAGCACGCGCACGTAGAGCACGCACATCACCATCGCCGAGTACGGGAAGCCCGGCAGCGCGAATATATATTTTTCGCCCGCTTTTGCGACCTTGATGTGGCGGCCCGGTTTGATCGCGGCGCCGTCGATGATAATGTCGAAATTTTCGCCCAGCGCGCCCTTGACGAAGTCGTAGTCGCCCATGCTGATGCCGCCCGTGGTGACGAGCACGTCGGCTGATTTTAGCGCGCGGACGATGGCGTCTTTTACGAGCTCGGCGCGATCGCGAACTATCTCGCACAGCACGGGTTCGCCGCCCATTTTGCGCACCATGGCCGCGATGCCTACGTGGTTTGAGCTGTGGATCTGCGCGGCGTTTTCTAGCGGCTCTCCGAGGTCTTTTATCTCGCTTCCCGTCGCTAGCACCGCAACGCGCGGCCGCACGAATACGCTAACGTTAAAGATCCCAAGCTCGGCTAGCAGCGCAGTCTCGGCATAGCCTATCGTCGCGCCTTTTTTGATTAGGATTTCACCTTTTTTGTAGCTTTCGCCGACTTCGCGCACGGCAAAGCCCCTTGGCACTGGTTTTTTGATGAGGATCTTGCCGCCTGATACCTCGACGTTTTCGACCGGGATTAGCGTGTCGGCGCCTTCGCTCATTAGCGAGCCGGTGAAGGTTTTGACGCATTTTACGCCCTCTACCTTCAGTCCTTTGTCGCTACCTGCGGGTAGGTCGGTGATGAGCTCAAGCTCGCTTAGGCCCTCTTGCCACGCAAAAGCGTAGCCGTCCATCGCCGAGACGGGACGCTCCGGGTAGTTATCCTGCGCCGCGATATCTACGGCGATACGTCGATCGAGTGCTTGCGTGAGAGTGACCTTTTCTACGCGGTCCCATGGAGCCAGCGTAGAGCGTAAAATTTCAAGAGAGGCCTCGTAACTCATAAATTCTTTCATTTTTTATCCTTTTTTGATTCCCCGGCTCGGCTGGATTTCAAATAGTTTTCGGCTAGGATACTCGGGTCACGGACGACCGGTCCTCTCCCGTCGTATCCGCCGCAAACTATTTAAACTACACGCAATCCGTCTGGAATATTTCTGCCGATTTTACTAAATTTAATCGTAAATTATGCTAATAAAGCACAGAAGTTTATTATCAAGCCTGTAAAAAGCGCACAAATTTAGTTATAATAACTCTCAAATTTAAGCAAAGGAATAGCCGTGAACGAACCCCAGATCGCTAAAACTCCCCAAGACGTCGTCGCTCTACTCATCGAAAAAAGGAAAGAATTTAACGATCCGAAAGAATTTATCGTATCGTTTGGCAAGGACGAACTGGGCGAGTTTGAAAAGCTAAACGGCGATATGGATATGAAGGTCGGCGACCTGCTTAGTATGAGCCAAAGCGTGGGAAGCTCGGTCGGCGAGTCGCTAAAGTCGGTCAAAAAATACTCCGCCGAGCTCATAAAAGCAAGCGATAAGATGAAGGGGGGAGGACTGGGCGCGAAATTTATCAATTTCTTGCTCGGCAAAGACCTAGCCGCCGAGCTGGCTAGCAAATATCAAAGCGTGTCAAGCTTGTTTGAAGAAATCACGGCAAATTTAAAGCACTCGATAAACGTTTTAGAAGCTAGAAACGCAGAAATCTCCGAGAAGCAAAAGGAACTTTCGCTCATCATAGAAAGTCTAAAAGGCAAGATAGAAATTTTAGGCAAAACCGACGAGCTCATCGAAAATTTAGCGGCAAATCAAACAGACGAAGAGCAGAAAAAATTTCTCCTCGAAGAGGCGCTATTTTACATCCGTATGCATTTGCAAAATTTGCAACAGGTGCTTGTCGTGATGCAGCAAAGCCTCGCAAACTACGCTACTATCAAACACAATAACTCACTTTTAAGTTTCGCCACGCAAAACACGATCACAACTAGCATCACGGCGCTAAAAACCAACGTCTATATCGCAAGCGCAGCGCAAGAAGGCAAAAAGCAGCTAAAAGCGGTTTCTGAGATGGACAAGCTCGCAAACGACGTCATCCTAAAAAACGCGCAGGACGTAAACGACACGGCGACAGAAGTGACGGCAAAGGTCGCAGGCGGCGCGCTAGATAATCAAAACCTTGAAAAAGCGATAAATTTGATGATAGATTCGTTAGATAAGATAGAAAATTTCAAAAACGAGGCGCTGCCGAAGATGAAAGAAAATATCGCCAAAATCGCGCAGATGAGCAAGACGCTAGAAAGCAAGGTAAATAAGCTAGAAAAAATAGAGCAAAGCGACGTGTATAGCATAGAGTAGGGCGGAGCTAAGGTCAAATTTGACCTCGCAAGCGACAAAATTTAAAAAAAGGTAAAAAATGGATCAAATTTTAGAGCTTCTTGGCAACAATCTTATATTTTCCGTTCCGCTGGTTATCGTTGTAGTTTTTGCCTTGCTTGAGGTTATTTTGATGATGACCGGATTTTCGGTGCTTGAGCCGCTAAACGGCCTGTTTGACGGTGCTGGTGGTATCGATGCGCCTGGTGCCGAGCTGCTAGCGTGGGCGAACAAGGGCGGCGTGCCTAGCACCGTTTTTTACGGGATTTTGCTTATGAGTTTTGGAGCGTGCGGGCTTTTTATCACCGGCGTTTTTTACGGCCCCGCCTCGCCTGCGTGGTATATGAGCGCGGTTATCGCCGCAGTTTCGTTTTTTATCGCTTTGACATGGACTAGATGGGTTAGTCTGCTCGCGGCAAAGTACCTGCCTCAAGTGCAAAGCGCTGCGTTTAGTAAAAAGGAGCTTCTTGGCTGCGAATGCGAAGTAAAGGACTATAAAATAACAAAAGAGCAAGGCGGAGACGTTAAAGTTACGGATAAAAACGGCAAGGAGCGTTTCGTATTTGCAAGAGCTGCCGATGAAAACGAGCTTATAAAAGGCGATACCGCGCTCATCGTTAAAATCGATAAAAATAACTTTTACGTCAGGAAAAAATCATAAATTTAATCAAAGGAGATTGGTATGAACATTGACGGGATGACGTCTTTAGCCGTATTTGTCGGTATAGGACTCTTTTCTATCGTTATCTTAGGTATCGTTTTTTCAAGACTTTACCGAAAGACGACAAAGGAGCTTACGTTCGTACGAACGGGATTTGGCGGCGAAAAGGTCGTCGTAGACGGCGGCGCTTTGATACTGCCGATACTGCATGATTATATCGACATAAATATGCAGTCGATGAAAGTCACGGTTGCTCGCTCTAAAAGCGATAGCTTTATAACTAAAGACAGGATGCGCGTGGATATCACGGCTGATTTTTACATCAGAGTGGGCGAGGATAGAGAGTCTATATCTCGCGCGGCGCAGACGCTGGGTAAAAAAACGGTCGATCTAAGAGAGCTAACCGGGCTGATAGAAGGCAAGCTCATAGCCACGCTCCGCTCGGTAGCAAGCTCGATGGAGATGAAAGAGCTACACGAAAAAAGAGATGAATTTAGCTCGCAGGTCAAAAACGCCATCGAAGCCGATCTATCTAAAAA
>CAUQRE010000133.1:0-4292 GCA_963520315.1 uncultured Campylobacter sp.
TAGCAGCGCATCGTCGTTTTGTAGCTTGGCGCTATCTTTTGCAAAAAGTAAATTTGCGGGCAGTCTAATCACAAATCCGCTCTCGCTCTCCTCAAACGTGATTTCAGGCGAGCCGCTAGCGTGCAAAAGCTCGTTGATAGAGCGCAGCGTCTGCTCGAAATTCGACTTCACGCCCGTGCGTTCTTTATTTGAGGTGGCATGGTCGTCTTGGTTTTGCTCGGCGCTCACATCTGGCTTTGCTCCGCCCTCAAGCACGCCTAGCGCTCCGTTTAGCGAGCCGATCGCGGCCTCTAGCTTCTTTGCGTCCATCGTACTCATCGAAAGAAGCAGTACGAAAAAGCAAAGCAAAAGCGACATCAAGTCGCCAAAAGCCGCAAGCCATTCGGGTAAGCATTTGGGGCAGTCGCTTGGATCGATTAACTTTTTAGCCATTTTTTCTACTTATCAAACTGACTAACGCGGTCTTTAGGCGGCAGAAACGATAGCAGCTTCATTTCAAGCGTCCTAGGATTATCGCCTGCTTGGATGGCCATTATGCCCTCTAGCATCAGCACCTTTGCCGTGCCTTCGTCCTTGTCGCGGATACTTAGGATGTTTGCCACCGGCGAGCCGAGGATGTTTCCTATCATCGCTCCGTAAAGCGTGGTGATAAGAGCGACCGCCATCGACGGACCGATAGCCGAAGGATCGGACATATTCATAAGCATCGCAACCAGGCCGATGAGCGTACCTATCATACCCATCGAGCCCGCAAAACCCGCGATTTGTTCGAAAATTTTGATATTATCGCCGTGCCTCGAGCTAGCCTGCTCCATATCTATCTCAAGTAGAGATCTGATGGCGTCCGGTTCGTTGCCGTCAACCGCCATAGATAAGCCTTTTTTTAGAAATGGATCGGTTTCGTTATTTGCGTCGCTCTCAAGCGCCAAGATACCGTCGCGGCGAGCTTTTGTAGAGTAATCGACCATTTTTTTTACGATTTCGGGCAGATTATAGGTTTTTGGTTTTGCGGCAATACCGTAAAACGTGCCTAGCTTTTTTATCTGCTCCATCTTAAAGCCGATCATCAAAGCGCAAATCGTACCGCCAAAAACGATCAAAACCGAGGGAATATCGATATAAGCTCCGATTCCGACGCCCATTTGCATCGAACCAAGCAAAAGCACCATAACAACTATCCAACCGACGACGCTACCTAAATCCATCTTGAACTTTCCACCTATAAAATTTGGTTTGTATTTTAGTTTTTTTTAGTTGAAAAAACAGTTAAACTCAGGCTAACTATTTGCAAAATACGTTCCAAACCGGCATAATTTTTTTCAAAAACCGCATTTTGGTTTAAATTTCGATTTTTGCGCGCTTTGGGCGATAAAATTTATCCTAACGTTTAGGCGCGATTTTAGGCATAAATTCGGCTGATAAGGCGGCAAATCTACCGCCTTTACTAGAGTTAAATTTGATCTATTTTAAGGTAAAATTTTAAGTATTGAGGCGCAAAGCTAGGCTAAGCTCTTTTTGGCTTAAACGCCCTTTTTGCGGTCATGTAAAATCCGCTAAATATAAAAAGCACCATCAAAAGCGAAACCGCCGACCACAAAATTTTACCCGCAATTCCGAAAAAATATCCCGTATGCAGCTGATAGTTCGCGCTTTTTACCATACCCGCCGTTATGCCGCTCGTTTGCTTTTGCTCCGCCATCTTGCCCTCTTTTACGTCTACGGACGTCATTTCAGGAAAAGCCGTACTAGGCGCATCGGGCTCGTAGTATCTGATGTTTATCTTATCTCCGGCTGCTAGCATCAAGCTAAGTTCTTTATACTCAGTGCCGCTTGATTTAAATATCTCGTAAGCTCTCTGCGCGTCGCTAAATTTATACTCGGCGCTCTTTTTAGCCTCGTCTTTTACGGGACCCGGCTTAGATTCGCTTTGGGGCATATTTTGCGAACTGACGAAAAGTTTTATTTCCATATCGCTATACCAGCGGTACGACCATGTTAGACCCGTTAAACAGATAATTAGATAGATTACCGCGCTTAAGGCGCCTAGGCTCGTGTGCAGGTTGTGAAAAAGGGCGTATTTTTTGAGCTTAAAATTCGGCGTGATAGCTGCGGAAAATTTTTGCTTAAGGCGCGGAAAATGCAACCAAACGCCGCTTATCACGAGGATTATCATTGCGACCGTGCTTGCGCCTACTATTTGCTTGCCGACCTCGCCAGCGGTTTTATTGCCCGTTAGCGCAAGGCCTAAATTTCGGTGCAGCGACATAACCGTGCGCACGAAAGCGGTGCCGTAGTCCTTGCCGATTATTTGCGCGGTATAGGGATTAACCAAATACGCTTCGCTCCTGTTAGCATAAATTTTGACCGCTTCGTTTTCGCTTTTTTGCAGCACCAGCCTTGCGGGCTGTTTGACGCCCGTTTGCTCGCTAAAGCTTTGCAGGATTTTCTCCACGCTTAGCATTTCGCCGGTTTTTTCGACCTTGACGGAGTTTAAATTTATAAGCTCCTCAAGCTCGTCTTGATACGACAAAATCGCGCCCGTAACGCCGATAAGTAGTAGCGGAATAGCAAAAATAATCGATAAAATCAGGTGGAGATTAAACAAAAATTTATTTTTCCTGAGCATTTTTTTAAAAAATGAAAACAAACCGTATCCTTTATTGTAAATTTGATTTTGATTATGCTAAAAGGTCGTGATTATATTGTTTAATCCTTAAGATTTTGTTAATCGCAAAAACCTTAATCCCGCATTTAGCAAATTTGAGATAAAATCGCTCAAATTTAAACAAGGAAAAAAGATGAGCGATATCGGCGTAGTGGTGCTTGCCGCGGGGCTTGGCACGAGGATGAAATCAACCAAACCAAAGGTGCTTTTAGAGCTTTGCGGAGAGCCGATGATTATCCATATTTTGCGCAAGGCTTATGAGATCAGTAGCGACGTGAGCGTGGTTTTGAGCTATCAAAAAGAGCTAGTGGAAGCCAAAATCAAAGAAATTTTCCCCCAAACTAAAATTTACGAACAAAATTTAAAAGAGTTCCCGGGCACTGCGGGCGCGCTAAAAAACATCCCGCTAAATAGCGAAAAAACGCTGATTTTGTGCGGAGATATGCCGCTTATCAAAACCAACGACCTAATCCGCCTAAGCGCTGGCAACGCGGACATCGCGCTAAGCGTTTTTGAGGCCGCAGACCCCTACGGCTACGGACGCGTCATCATAAATAACGGCAAAGTAGAAGCCATCGTCGAGCAAAAAGACGCGACTGAAACGCAAAAAATGATAAAAAGCGCAAACGCCGGCTGCTACTGCTTTAAAAGCGAAGTTTTACGCGAAATTTTGCCTCTCATCGGCAACGAAAACTCGCAAAAGGAATTTTATCTAACCGACGCGATAAAAATCGCAAACGAGCGCAGTCTAAAATGCTGGGCCGTCAGCGTCGAAGAGCAAAATTTCATGGGCATAAACGATAAATTTCAGCTAAGCATCGCCCAAAATTTGATGCAGGATGAAATCAAGAAAAACTGGATGAAAGCGGGCGTGCTAATGCGTCTGCCAAATAGCGTCTATATCGACAGCCGCGCGAAATTTGAAGGCGAGTGCGAACTGCAAGAAAACGTAAGCATCATTGGAGAGTGTCTCATCAAAAACTCCGTTATCAAAAGCGGCTCGGTCGTAGAAAGCTCCGCCATAGAGGACTCCGATGTCGGCCCTCTAGCGCACCTGCGTCCAAAATGCGAGATCAAAAACACCCACATCGGAAATTTCGTCGAGCTAAAAGCAGCCAGGCTAAACGGCGTCAAGGCAGGCCATCTAAGCTATCTTGGCGACTGCGAGATCGGCCAGGGCACAAACGTAGGCTGCGGCACCATCACGTGCAACTACGACGGCAAAGCCAAGCACAAAACGATCATCGGCAAAAACGTCTTTATCGGCTCGGACACGCAGCTAGTTGCTCCCGTAAAAGTCGGCGACGACGTACTAATCGCCGCGGGAAGCACCGTAACTAGCGACGTACCAAGCGGCGCGCTAGCCATCAGCCGCGCAAAACAGGTAAATAAAGAAGGCTTTTTTTATAAATTTTTTAACGGCGCAAAAAGCGACGAAAATGCTAAAAAATAAAAAAATTTTGCTCGCGGTTTGCGGCAGTATCGCGTTTTACAAGGCTTATGAAATTTTATCCGCACTAAAAAAAGAGGGCGCGGACGTGCGGGTTATGCTTAGCGACGGAGCGCTTAAATTTTGCTCGGAAGCGGGCTTTGAAGCGCTGTGCGAGCATAAAATTTTAACCTCGCG
>CAUQRE010000134.1:0-4277 GCA_963520315.1 uncultured Campylobacter sp.
CGGAGTGAAAAGTGAAATAATTTATATTATTTTGGTTAATTTTGTAATCTTAAATTTAATCTCTAAAGCCCTTAAGATCGGTATTTATCGCTAAAATAGACCTTAAATTTATATAGCTTTAAATTTGGCAAAATTTTTAAATAAAACTTAATGATAAAGGCGAAATTTAAAGGTTATTCACATATAGCGAAGCGGTAAAATTTGAATCGAAATTTAAAAAGCGAGCCCGAATCCAGGCTCGCAAATGGCATCAGTGCTCGCCCTTGTGTAGGAAATAAAGCCCCAAGCAAAGCGCCAAAATCGAGGCCGCGAGATAGGTCATCTCAAGCGGAGTGGTGAAATTTGCGTGCAAAACGCGTTGGAAAAAGTTAACGATAAGCACCATGATGATGACTTTGCCCAGTTTATCCTTGAGCTCGTCTAGCGAGTGCACCTCGAGGACTTTGCTCTGTTTGGACTGCTTGAGCTCCTCGATCTCGGAGATAAACAGCTCGTAAATGCCGAAGCTAAAGATGTAAAGCACGAGCGCCATGAGGTAGAGGTCGATCGCGCCCACGATCTTTCCGACGACGTCGGAGTGGAAGTTCTCCGGGTGAAAATCGCCGAAAAAGTAGTGATAAACGGCGACGAATACCTTGCCCACGTCGTAGCTAGCGATGACGAAAAGCACGATCGCGCCAAGCAAGCCGAACACTACTGGCAGGAGCGTGAAGTTGTTGCTAAAGAGCAGGATTTTTTCAAAAGCTTTACGCATTAATTTCCTTTGTTTAAAAATAAAACGCGTATTTTATAGTATTTTTCTTAAAATTGAGGCGGGTCTACGCTAAATAAATTTAAGACGGATTATGAGATTTGGGCGAAATTTAGCCTAAATTTCGTTTTATTCAAACTTTTAGAGGCGTTTGCGACGTTTGCGCTTTTTGGATGAGGTGAAATTATCTATCGGTTTGACGTTTAAAATAGGCGAGCGGCTAGGCTTTAGGCGCAAAGAAGCTAGCTATTTTGCATTGCTGTTACGCGCTAGGCTCAGGTTTAAAACGGCTATAAATTTAGCCTAAACCAAACTTTGTTTGACCGAAAGTCGCGCGAATTTGGCTAGGTATGCCGAAATTTAAAATGCGAATTTGGCGCTAATGTCGTCAAATCATGCCAAAATCCGGAGTCAAATTTACCGTAAAAACCGGGACGGATAAAGTTACAAGGCTTAATTTTTAAGCAAAATTAGCTGTATACCAGCGCCGTAACGCATGAGAAAAGGCGCGTTAAATTTACGGATCTCATACGGCGGATATAGAGGCAAATGTAAGAAGTTTACGTCGGTAAAAACTGCAGAAATTTAAATCGCAAGCTAAAAAGGCCGGGGCGCGCTATGCGTATTTTGCGGCCGGGCCGGATAAAATTTGCCAAATTCCAAGAAAAATTCAGCAAATTTAAACAAAATACGGGCGATTATTCCTGCATTTCTATCCATTTTTGCGCGATTCTTACGGCATTGGTCGCCGCTCCCACGCGGATCTGGTCGGCACTGCACCACAGATGAAGGATGTTTTTGCGGTAGTTATCCGCTCTGATGCGTCCGACGTAGGTTTCGTTGGTGTCGCTTGAGATGCTTGGCATCGGGTATTTTTTCGCGGCCGGCTCGTCTACGACCACGATGCTAGGCGCTTTGCGCAGGACTTCGCGAGCAGCTGCGGCGTCTACGTCTCTATCAAAATGAATCGTGATAGCCTCTGAGTGGCTACGAAGCACCGGCACGCGCACGCAGGTCGCGCTCACCTCCATATTTTTGTGGAGGATTTTTTGGGTCTCGTTGACCATTTTCATCTCTTCTTTCGTGTAGTCGTTGTCCAAAAATACGTCGATGTGCGGGATGACGTTAAAGGCTAGCTGGTGCGCGAAGACTTTGGGCTCGCACGCATCAAGCTTAAACTCGAAAAACTTTTGCAGCTGCACGACTAGCTCCTCCATGCCCTCTTTACCGGCGCCCGAAGCGGCCTGATAGGTCGCTACGTCCACGCGGTTGATGCCGTACGCGTCGTCTAGCGGTTTTAAAATTTGCACCATTTGGATGGTTGAGCAGTTTGGATTGGCGATGATGCCGCGGTTTTTCCACTGCATGATATCCTGTGGGTTGCACTCGGGCACGACTAGTGGCACGTCCGCGTCCATCCTAAAGTGGCTGGTGTTGTCGATGACGACGGCGCCGCTGGCGGCTGCGAATTTGGCGTATTTTTCGGATACCGATCCGCCCGCGCTAAAAAACGCTATGTCGATCTCGTGCTCGTCAAAAACGGTCTCGGTGAGCTCCACGACTTTGTAGTTTTTGCCCTTAAACTCTATCTCGCTACCCGCGCTTTTCGCGCTTGCTAGCGGTAGTAGCTCGCCTACGGGGAAATCCACCTCCTCCATAACGCGGAAAAGCTCTTCTCCGACTGCGCCTGTCGCGCCTACGACGGCAACGTTAAATTTTCTCATTTTAGACTCCTTTGTTTTTACTTCTAGGTCGGCAAAGCCGCCCTGCGACCAACCCCATCGGTTGGATCCCATACTCCTCGTAGCGTAGTCTCGTCGCAAGCGGATGCGATGCGAAAAGACTTGTCCGACTTTGCGGACCAAGTTTAGGTTTTACTTCTCAGTCGGCAAAGACCTTGCGACAAGCCTCTTTGGCTTAACCGGGCGCCAAAGACTCGCCTTGCTTTGCGGATTAAATTTTGTTTGCTTTTTAAGCTACGACCCGTCTCACGCTTAGTCTCATCGGTTGCGTCGCGCGATTAAGACCGAACTCGTTTCGCGGACTAAATTCGGGTTTTTAGCAGAAAGTTATCCGCGACCGTTTTTACCCATTAAATTTAACTCAAATTTTACTTCTCGTCGGCTCAATTTTGCAAAACCGCACCGTATTTTCGGCGTCGCCGTCTCGGCCCGACTAAATTTAAAATCTAAGCTAAAATCTTGCTTATTTTACTCGCGTGAAGCTTAAATTTAAGCTACTTTCTGCTGCGAGCCTGCAAAAAAAGATCGCCCGGTTGTATCTCTTCGCTTTCGCTTAGGATCGCCGCTCGCTGCACGACGGAGATTAGCTCGCGGATATTGCCCGGAAAATCGTATTTTTGGAGCTCTTTAACGGCAGCCTCGGAAAAATGTTTCGCCCCGAGGCCGAATTCGCCGCAGCTTTGCTCTAAAAAACGCTCCGCGATAGGCAAGATCTCCTCTTTACGCTCTCTTAGCGGCGGGATGGCGACAGGAACGGTGTTTAGACGGTAAAACAGATCCTCTCTAAATTTACCGCTTTGTATGAGTTCGGGCAGGTCGGCATTGGTCGCTGAAACGATACGGACGTCGATTTTGATGCTTTTCGTCGCGCCAAGGCGCGTGATCTCGCGCTCCTGAATCGCGCGCAGGAGCTTTGGCTGCAAATTTATAGGCATCTCGCCGATTTCGTCTAGAAATAGCGTACCGCCGTCGGCTAGCTCAAACTGCCCCTTTTTCATCGCCGAAGCGTCGGTAAATGCCCCTTTTTCAAAGCCGAAAAGCTCGCTTTCTATCAAATTTTCTGGGATCGCGGCCATGTTTATCGCGATAAACGGGCCGTCCTTGCGCGGCGAGTTTTTATGGATAAATTTAGCAAAAAGCTCCTTGCCCACGCCGCTTTCGCCCATCAGCATCACCGAAGCGTCCGTTTTTGCGACGCGCTTGCTTAAATTTAGGGCGTACTCAAGCGCGGGCGAGCTGGCGGCAAAATCGCTAGAATCTACGCTGGAGCTCGTGCGTTCCTCGGTTAAATTTACGTGAATATTCGGAGCTTTTTGTTTTAAAAACTCTACCCTTTTAATCGCCTCGTAAAGCATCTGCACGTCAAAAGGCTTGGTTAAAAAATCCTTTACGCCAAGACGCATACTCTCTATGGCTTTGTTTAGCGAAGCGTTGCCGGTTATGATGATGACGTCAAATTTGCCCTCCAGGCGCTTGATGAACTCCAGCCCGTCCATTTGAGGCATATTGATATCCGTAATAATTAAATCAGTATTTTCGTCCATTTTTTTGAGAGCCTCGACCGCGCTTTTGTAACTTTTGATTTTTAGATCGTCGTATTCTCCAAGCGCGATTTCAAGGGACTTGCGCATATTGATGTCGTCTTCTACTATCACTATGTTCATTTTTACTCTCTTTACTTTTTGTTTTTAAAAACGCTAATGATAGCTGAATTTGGCTTAAATTTTACAGTAAAACGTACGGGAAATAGTGTAAGATCGGTTGCGGAGTTTATGTTTTTGTTG
>CAUQRE010000135.1:0-4257 GCA_963520315.1 uncultured Campylobacter sp.
GCTAGACGCGACTGCAAAAAGAGCATTTTGGTCTTTTCCTCGTTTTTTTTGATCTCGGCTTTTACTAAATTTTCTAGATTTTGGTTTAAATTTACGAGCTCCGCCGTCTGCTCGGCGACTCTGTTTTCGAGATTTTCGTTTAAATTTAACAGCTCTTTTTTCGTCTTTTCAAGTTCGTTATTTAGGTTTATCACGTCCGTCACGTCGTATCTAATCGCAAGAAACTCTTCGATCTGCCCGCTTAAATTTAAAATCGGTATGATGGTCGTGTTTAGATAGACGTCGCGGCCGTCTTTGGTGCGGTTTCTTATCGTGCCTTTGTGCACTTTTTTGGCCAAAATCGTCTCCCAAAGCCGCGCGTAAATATCCTTTGGCACCTCGGGATGGCGCACGATGTTGTGATTTGCGCCGATTAGCTCCTCGCGCGTAAAGCCCGACATCTTACAAAACTCGTCGTTTACGAAGGTGATAGTGCCGTTGGTGTCAGTCTTTGAGACGATGTTGCTAGCCTCGATAGCCTCTTGGTACTGCCTGAATCTTGCTTTGATCTTATCCATTGCTCGCCGTAAATCCTATAAAAGCCAGGTAAATTCCGTAAATTATTATCGCTGCGCCGCTTAAATTTAGTGCATGTTTTTTAAATTTTTCGCTCACAGTCTTTAAAACCAGCGCGTAAAAACTCATCGCAAAAAAGCTAACCGCGCCAAACGTAGCCGCAATCGCCGCGCCCTTTGCCCCGCTGCCGCTAGCTACGGCCAAAGCTAAAAAATAATAAACCACTCCGCACGGCAGCAGCCCGTTTAAAAACCCGAGCGCTAAAAACCCCGGCACGCTATTTTTCGCGATCGCGGTTTTCATTTTTTCGTTTAAAATTTTGGATAAAAATGCGTTTTTCTCGATGAAATTAAGTAGCGTCCCACGCCTAACGAGCGCCACGCCCAAAACCGCCATAAAAACGCCGACGGCAAAGAACAAGTAGCCTCGCGCCGCAAGAGATAGCGTAAATACGCCGCCAAACGACCCGAAAATAAAGCCAAGCAGCATATAAGCGCAAATTCTAGCCAGGTTATATCCCGCTATCATCGCTGCGCTAAAAATTTTACCTTTACCGCTCAAAAACCGCGCGAGCAAGATAGCAAAACCGCCGCACATACCTGCACAGTGGCCCACCGAGCTAAGCGCCGCGACGCTCAAAATCGAAACAAACTCCGCGTCGCTCATCAAATTTGACCGTAAAATTTCATTTATAAATTTTAGCCGCGCTAGAGTTAAATTTGATCCGCAAATTTAGCTCTAAATTTTGCTCAAATTTGACTGCGACTAGCAACTATAAAATTTCTAAAAATTGTTTAAAGATATATTTGCTCTCGCTCGGCCCGCTGCTAGCCTCTGGGTGATGCTGTACCGAAAATACCGGATAATCCTTGTATCTCACGCCCTCGATCGTGCCGTCGAAAAGATTTCTATGCGTGATATGGGCGACCTGCGCGATCTCCTCTGGAACGTTGTAGTTGTGGTTTTGCGCCGTTATCTCGACTGCTTTGGTTTGCAAATTTAAAACCGGGTGATTTGCGCCGTGCTGACCGAATTTTAGCTTGTACGTCTCAAAGCCGAACGCGTTGCTAAGCAGCTGATGACCTAGGCAGATACCGAAAATCGGCACCCTTGCTTCGATCAGCTTTTTTATCTGCGCGATCTCGTTTTTTAGGGCTTTTGGTTCGCCGGGACCGTTTGAGAGAAACACGCCGTTTATCTCGCCTTTGTTAAATTTAGCGATGAGCTCGTCTGCTTGTACGTCGTGCGGATAAATTTGCGTCTCAAGGCCGGTTTCGCAAAGCTCGTTTAGGATGTTTCGCTTCACGCCGTAGTCGATGACGGCGATCTTTTTGCCGTTTGATTTTAGCGCGGAGTAGGCTTTGCTCGCGTGATCCCAGGCGCCCTTTTCGTGAGCGTAAATTTGCTCGGTGCTTACCTTTGCGACGTAGTTTATTTCTGAGATTTTAGGCGAGTTTTCGAGTAGTTTTTTTAGCTCTTTTTCGTCTGAAATTTCAGTCGAGATCACGGCGTGAAGCGCGCCGTTATCGCGTAGCATCTTGGTTAAAAATCTCGTGTCGATATCGTAAACGCCGAATTTGCCTTGCTCTTTGAAAAACTCTTCCAAGCTTTTTTGCGAGCGGAAATTTGACGGCGTAGAGTTAAAATCCCTCATCAAAACGCCGCTAGCGTGAATTTTGGCGCTCTCCATATCGTCTTCGTTTACGCCTACTATGCCGATTTCCGGCATCGTAAAGACGATAAACTGCCCCGCGTAGCTAGGATCGCTCATGATCTCTTGATACCCCGTTAGACTCGTGTTAAAGACCATTTCGCCGCTAGCCGTACCGCCCGCGCCAAAGGCCTTCGCCTGCAAAAAAACGCCGTTTTCAAGGTAGATATAAGCTCTCACAGCATGCCTCGTTTTCTTAGCTCGTCCTCGTAGAGCCGCTCAAATACGATATCGTACTCCTCGGTGCCCGGGATCAGCTTGCGCTTGTAGCCGTCGATCTTGTCGATGACCACGTCTTGTAAAATTTCATACGTTTTTAGATACTCTTCGATCGAGCCGTAGATGATGTTTTTGATACGGTTTTCGGAGACCGAGTAGTCGATGAGTCCCTTTTTCCAAGCATTTTGTAGCACGAGATGAGCAACATTGCTAAAGCGGTCTTCGTAAGAAAGGATAACTCCGTACTCTTTGGCTAGCTTTTTTTTCACGAGCCAAAACATATTTTTTCTATCGACTTGCATGCTCTCCATATCGTCTTCGTTTTGGGCTAGCACCTCATTTACGCGCTCTTCAAGCGCTTTTTCTTTTTGTAAATCTTCATCTAAAACTTCTTTCGCGCATGCCGCTACCGGCTCCACTCCGCGCGTTAAATTTACGAATCCGGACTTTAATAAATCAATAGCGATTTTGTGCGCGATGTAGGGTGTGTGTGGGAGTTTTATACGCATTTTTACCTCTCTTTTTGGGCTTGATTTTAACCAAAATTTGGTAAGAAATACCTAAAATCTCACGGCGTTTTTGTTTTGGCGGGCGTTTGTTTTTAGTAAAACTTAAATCTAAATTTTACGCGCGGATAAAAGCAATTTTGACGTTTTTAAGACCGGATGTTAGTTAAATTTAGGCTTTAGCGTTAAATTTGACCGCAGTAAATTTAAGGTCAAATTTAGACGCAAACCAAGATAAATTTAGAGCGGCCGCGGCTCTAAATTTACAAATTTAGCAGATTTCCCGCGGGGCCGTCGGGCGAGGTCGGAGAGACCTCTTGCGTTACGTTTTTTTCAGCCTTTATAAACGGCGGGCCTTGCTTGATTAAAAGCGTGATTTCAGACGCCGCGGTAGGCTCCATTTTAGCCATTATCGCGGAGATTTTTTTAGGGCTTAGCGAATACATGATGCTAGCCGCGTCTGCCCTATCCATCGCGCTTAGAACGTCGGCGGCGGCTTGATCTTTCATCTTGCCGTAGGCCTCGCCGACCTTGTCGCTAGTCATCGTTTTTATCTCTTTTAGAATTTCGTCGTTTTTCTTTATCAGCTGCTCGGTCTGCTTTTTTTCCTCTTGCGCGCGGGCTAGAGTCGCATTTATCTCGGCCTCTTTGGCGGCTAGTTTGGCGTTTCTCTCCTCAAAAAGCGCCGCCGAACTCGCACGAAAAGCCTCCAAAGCCTGCCTTGCTTCGTCTATTTTAGCAAGCTCTCTTTTTAGCTCGTCTTTTCTGGTTTCAAAGATCGAAACGCAGTCCACCGGGATCTTAAAGCCGTTTTGCGCCGGGTTTTGAACATTTGTACCGTTTGCGCTCCAAACGCATAAATTTAAAGTTAGTAAAATCAAAAATTTTTTCAAGCCTTCGCCTCTTTTTGCCTAGTAAAATTCATCGTCGCAAACTCGTCCAGAGCCGCCGCTTCGGCCTTTTTTATCTTTTCTATTTGCGCGCTAAAGTCCTGCGTTTGCAGGTATTTCATCTTTTCGTACTCTAGATTGGCCGCCTTGTACTGCCGCTCGAGGTGCGCGATGCTTTTTTTCGTTAGCTCTAGCCGCTCGGTTAGCAGATTTTTCTCTCGCCGCATAGCGCCCAGAAGCTCCAGCGAACCGCGCAGATCGGCCGCAGAGCCGCTTGAGGGCATTTCAAATTTTGAAATTTGCTCGGCGGCCTGCGCTATGAAGCCCTCTATCATCGCCGCATCGTTTCTAGCTCATGCCAAAATTAGCTCGAATT
>CAUQRE010000136.1:0-4238 GCA_963520315.1 uncultured Campylobacter sp.
GAAAGACGCCTTCTGGCTCGATGAAGGTTTTTTGTTTTAGCGGATACTCTTTCATATAGCTTTCCATAAATTTCTTAAACACCGGAGCCGCCGTGCGTCCGCCGCCCTCAACCTTTCTCATCGGCGTATTATCGTCGTTGCCGTACCACACTAGCACCTCGACCTCGGGCGTAAATCCGCAAAACCATGCGTCTACGTTATTATTCGTCGTGCCCGTTTTGCCGGCGACTTGTACGCCGTTTAGCCTGGCGTTTTGCCCGGTGCCGCGCTCCACGACCGTCCTCATCATATCGGTCATCAGATATGCTTGCTCGGGCTCTGTAACAAATACGCGTGCAGGCTCGAAAACGGCTTCTAAATTTTGATAGTTTATAATGCGTTTTATGAGGCTTGGCTCCACGATCTCGCCGCCGTTTGGAAACATCGAGTAAAATTTGGCAAACTCTAACGGCGAGATACCGAAGCTACCAAGCGCGATGGAGAGGTTTTTAGGGATGTTTTTAAAGCCCATCTCGGTTAGCTTTTTATAAGCCGTGTCAAGTCCGATCTCGTCGAGTAAATTTATCGTAGCGAGGTTGCGCGACTGGCGTAGAGCCTCTCGCAGCGTGATATAGCCCTGGAAGCCGCCGCTGTAGTTTTTCGGTCGCCACTCGTACTGGCTGCCTTCGTTAAAAACCCTTGATATATCAGCAGCCTTGCTCATCGGCGAGTAGCCCATGTCTAGGGCGATCTGATAGATAAATGGCTTAAAGCTGGAGCCCGGCTGGCGCATACTCTGCGTGGCTCGGTTATAGCTGCTTTTGGCGTAGTCTACGCCGCCTACTAGCGCGAGGATCTCGCCCGTTTTGGGTAGCGTAACGACGATAGCACCGTTTAGGATACTGGCGTTTGCGTCTTTGTTGCGTTTTAGTATCTCGTTGTAGCCGTATTTTAGCGCCTCGGACGCCATATCTTGCACCTTTAAATCAACGCTGGTTTCGATGACGTAGCCGCCGGTTTTTATGTCCTCAAAGCGCTTTGAGGCCTCTTTTAGCACCTCGTCCACGATATACGGGGCTTTGTTTTGCGTGAGAGTGTCGTCAAAAACTACGGGCTGCTCGACTAGCGCGGCTTTGTACTCTGCGTCGCTGATCCAGCCTAGCGCGTTCATCCTTGCTATGACGTTGTTTGCGCGGCTTAGAGATAGATCTAGGTGGCGGGTCGGGTCGTAGGTGCTAGGCGCTTTTGGTAAGCCCACTAGGATAGCGATCTCTTTTAGCGTGAGTTCGTCAAGCTCCTTTCTAAAGTATCCTTTTGCCGCTGTTTTTATGCCGTGATAGCCGTGTCCTAGATAGACGTGATTTAGGTAGCGCTCTAAAATTTGTTCTTTGGTTAGCTCGTTTTCCAGTTTCATCGATATGATCATCTCTTTTAGCTTACGAGTTAGCTTTTTTTCTCTGGTTAATACCATATTTTTAACGAGCTGCTGCGTGAGCGTGCTAGCGCCCTCGACTAGTTTGCCTGCCTTTATGTCCTTAACGATAGCTCGCGTGATGGCCTCAGGATTTACGCCGCCGTGTTCAAAAAAGCTCGTATCCTCGATTGCCACTAGCGCCTCTATGACGCGCGGCGGGATGTCCTCGTACTTGACGTAGATTCTATTTTCGTCAAAGATATTTGCGATGAGTTCGCCGTTTCTATCGTAAATTTGAGTCGTGAGCTTTGGCTTAAAATCGATGATATTCGACGCATCAAAGGTAACTTGCGAGTAAAGATACGCAAACGCCGCGCTCAGCGAAACGAAGATAATAAACAAAATAGAAGCTAAAATTCTCATAAAAACGCCTTTAAAATTTTCACGTTTAGCCCCATTGCGGTGCTAGTTTCGCCGATTTGGCTTAGGATGTATTTTTTGTTGAAATTTTCTATCGTCATGGCACCTGCCTTGCCCCGCCAAAGATCGCCCGATAGGTAGTTTTGCAAGTCGGCTTCGTCAAATTTAGCAAATTTATACTCGGCAAA
Source organism: uncultured Campylobacter sp. (assembly GCA_963520315.1). Lineage (GTDB taxonomy): Bacteria > Campylobacterota > Campylobacteria > Campylobacterales > Campylobacteraceae > Campylobacter_A. Next base: position 2,002 of record CAUQRE010000136.1, read on the forward strand.
GCTTACGTTAAAAAGCTCGAATTTCTCGCCTAAGAATATCATAGCGGTTACGATCCTAGAGGTATTTTCGCTTTGCATTTTTAGCATTTTAAAAGCTTCTTTTTCGTCTTTTGCTTTGCCTAAAATTTTACCGTCGCATACAACGACGCTATCGGCAAAAACGACGTTTTTTGCGCCGCTATTTGCCTTTAAAAACTGCTCTTTTTTTGCCGTGACTATCTTTTGGACGTAAACGTGCGGCGGTAAATTTTTATCTACGCCGCCCTCGTCGTAGTTAAAGAAAATTTGCTCGAAATTTATTCCGCTTTGCTTTAAAATTTCTGCTCGCGTTTGCGAACTTGAGGCCAAAAAAATCATCAAAACTCCCTATATGCTATGCCAAGATACGTCGCTAGTAGCGCAAATGCGACGTTTAGCGGGATGAAATAATAAATCGTAACGATGAGATTCTCGTGAAGCTCGACGTATTCGCTATTTTTAAATGCTTTTACGGCCTTGTTTAGACGGTAAGTAACATAAATTATATTTAGAAGCAAAAAGCCGTAAAGAGCCCACTTAGTCGTTAAAACTGTGTCTAGCATAGGATCGGCGGTTTTTGCCGCACTTTCCTTAGCCAGTATCGGACCTGTCGCGCCTATGATTAAAATCGATCCGTAAACCGCGTATCCTAGGCGCTTCATCATCGAGATTATCGTCTCGTAGCTCTGCGCGTCGTTGCCTAAATTCTTCATAAAAAATTTAGCCATTAGTAAAAAATTCGCCTGAAATCCGATAAAAACGATAACCGCAAGGATATGGACGAAAGGTAAGGCGTTATCGATTCTTGCAAAAGCTATATTAAATTCAGGCATTTGCCCCCTTTGATTTTAAAATTTGTTTGTGTTAAATTTACCTTTGTCGGCGCCGAATTTTAACGACTTAACGCGCGATAAAATTTTTGGGTTCGATTTATAAACTATTAACTCCGTGCATTTTTTGCTTTAAATTTAAGCCTAGAAACCAAATAAATTCGGTTTTTAACTTTATCCTAAATTTGGTATTAAAACCTACTTGAAACCTCACTTTAAGTCCTTTGGGCTAAAATTTAGCCGGATTTTGGATTAAATTTTACGGCTATTTTTGAGCCTATTTTTAAATTTTAATTTAATAAAATTGATGCTATAAACCAGCCCGTTAAATTTTCCGGCTTGCGACTATTTTAATCTAGTCTAGTTAAAGGCAGCTCAAATTTGTTTTAAATTTCACGCCGCAAAACCGCGGTCAAATTTAAGCTATTTTCTTAAATTTGACCTACGCGATGTTTTATTTTTCAAGCCTCGTTTTAGCAAACTCTAGCGCCTGCCTAACCGCATCCTCGATCGCTAGCACGTTTTTACCGCCTGCGGTTGCGAAATCGTCCTTGCCACCGCCGTTTCCGCCTAAAATTTGCGCCGTAAATTTAACCCATTCGCCCGCTTTTAAAGCCGCATTTTTTACGCCTGCTGCCAGAGCGATTTTGCCCTCTTCGTTTACTTGCACGAGCAGTATCGCCGCCTTCTCGTTCTCGTTTTTAAACTCGTCTATCACGGCTTTTATATCGCCGCCGTCAAGCACCGCGACGCAAAGCTTTGTCTCGTTTACGTTCACCACGGCTAGCGCGTGTGCGTCTTTGGTTTGCTTGGTCTTGTCTTTTAGGCTTTTTATCTCGGCTTTTAGTTTTTTTACCGCATTCATCGGTTCGGCGCTTTTTAGCTCGGTTTTTAGCTCTTCGATCTCGCCGCGCCAGGCTTTTGCTAGATTTAGCGCGGCTTTAGAGCACACGGCCTCGATCCTACGCACGCCCGCGCTCACGCCGCTTTCTTTAGTGATGAAAAATGCGCCGATCTGGCTTAAATTTGCCACGTGCGTACCGCCGCAAAGCTCCTTGCTAACCTCGCCGAAGCTTAGCACGCGCACCTTGTCGGCGTATTTTTCGCCAAATAGCGCGATCGCGCCGCTGTTTTTAGCGTCCTCGACGTCCATTATCTCCGTTTTTGCCGCGATGTTCTCGGCGATTGCGCTATTGACAAAATTTTCGATCTTCGTTAGCTCCTCCGCCGTCACTGCCTTTGGATGCGAGAAGTCAAACCTAAGTCTATTTGCCTCGACGCTAGATCCGGCTTGTGCGATATGCGTTCCTAGCACGCTTCTAAGCGCAGAGTGGAGCAGGTGCGTGGCGCTGTGATGGCGCGCGATCTCGGCTCTTTGCTCGCTTACTT
>CAUQRE010000137.1:0-4234 GCA_963520315.1 uncultured Campylobacter sp.
TTATGATTTTACCAAACTTCCTAAAAATATAAAAATACATATTCACTAGGTTTTTTAAATATGTTAAAAAAATATAGAATATTAGAAAACTAAAAGCATTAAAAAACAAAAACCCAAATCCTTAGAAACAGGATCTGGGTTTATATAGCATTAACTAATCAGATAAAAATTAGCGAACTACGCTCATACCGCCGACTTTGATACTATTTGCTGACTTACCGCTATTACTTTCAATATATGCCTTAATTTGTTGCATAGCAGGTAAGCCCCAAACATCATTACATAGACCATCAGTACCTACTGTAGCAGCTATTTCAACAGCAGTTGCGTTAGCTGGCGGAGTAAGAGTTAAGCAAGGGTTAGTTCTAATTTTTATAGTAGAGTTTACAGACGTCATCTCACCCCATCTTGTAGGACCATCGGCTAGTTTAGCCTGTGAAGTGTAATAAGAATTTAGATCAGATATGACCGTAGAAATATTTGTAGCAGCAGCTGAAATCTCTGCGTCATCACGAGTAGCAGTTAGTCTTGGAATAGCAACAGCAGCTAGGATACCTAAAATAACGATCACGAAGATCAACTCAATCATTGTAAAACCTTTTCTCATATGAGACTCCTTGTGTTTATTTCTGCATACATTTATGCAGTTGGCGGAATTATATATATAAAATACTTAAAAAAATATAAATTTATAAAAAATCAATGCAAATTTTACGAAAAACGTGAATAAATAGCCTATTTTAGCCCTTGATCGCTACTTTATCGTCCGCAAAACGCCTATAAAAGTCTGAAATATAGACAAACACATAGCACTAAAAACATAAATAAGTCAAACAGATGCAATAAAGCGCGCTCTCAAAAACACGCTAAAAGTCTAAAAAAGTAGACTATGACGACGAAAAATATATAAATTTAGATATTTTTAGTTAAATTCTTTAGTTAGTTTTTGCGCCAAAGAGCGCAGTTCGCGCTCGCGCTGGTAGTTCTCGTAGCATTTTTGCACGTAGGCGCTAAGCAGTTCCTTAACGTCTAGGCATCTCTTCCCCCCGGTAAACGTCTCCCACTCTATTTCAAAGCTTTGGGCAAATTCATCCTCGAGGCTTATATTATAGGATGTGGATGCTATCTTTACCGTTATTTTTTTCATTAGTCGCGTCGCCTAAATTTACTTTCCCAACACCGCTTCAATCTTGCGGATAACGTCGTCGCTCTCGGTATTTTTGGCTCTTAGATCTTCTTCGAGGCGTGCGATTTGATTACTCTTGGCTTCGTTTTGTGCTTTTACGCTTACTAGCTCGTTGCGTAGAGATTCATTTTCATCGCAAACTTCGTTATATCTAGCTAGTAGGTCGTTTACTCTATCGGTTAGAGTATTTAGCACTTTATCGTCGTCAAACATCATTTTTCCTTAGTTTTGGTATAATTTTACGTAATTGTAACAAAAAAAGCTGATTTTTAAGGTAAAAAATGAAAAATTTTGAAATTTCGTCCAAATTTAGCCCGAGCGAGGATCAGGCCCGCGCAGCCCAAAATATCGTAGCATCCGTAAGATCGGGCAATAAATACCAAACGCTTCTAGGCGTCACGGGCTCGGGCAAGACCTTTACTATGGCAAACGTGATAAAAGAGCTAAATATGCCGACTCTAATCATGACGCACAACAAATCCCTCGCCGCGCAGCTTTATAGCGAATTTAAGGGCTTTTTCCCTAAAAATCACGTAGAGTATTTCATCAGTTACTACGACTACTATCAGCCCGAGGCCTACATCCCGCGTCAGGACCTTTTTATCGAAAAAGACAGCTCCGTAAACGAAGAGCTCGAGCGTCTGCGTCTCTCTGCGACGGCAAGCTTGCTTAGCTTTGACGACGTCGTGTGCGTGGCGTCGGTGTCGGCCAACTACGGCTTAGGCAATCCTAGCGAATACCAAGGCATGGTCGCGTATTTGGGCGTTGGCGAAAATATCAATCAGCGCGCGCTGCTGCAAAAGCTCGTCGATATGGGTTACAAGCGAAACGATAACTACTTCGATAGAGGCGACTTTCGCGTAAACGGCGACGTGGTGGACGTCTACCCCGCATACTGGGGCGACGAGGCTCTTCGTATCGAGTTTTTCGGCGACGAGATCGACGCGATGTATCACTTTGACGTGCTGGAAAATAAAAAGCTAAAAGACGTGGGTAAATTTACGCTTTATGCCACGAGTCAGTTTATCGTGGGTGCAGACCGCCTAAAAATCGCCATCAAACAGATCGAAGATGAGCTAGAAGAGCGGCTAAAAGAATTTAACGACCAAGGCAAGCTCGTAGAGGCTCAGCGCCTAAAACAACGAGTGGAATTTGACCTAGAGATGATGAGTAGCACGGGCATGTGCAAGGGTATCGAAAACTACGCGCGCCATCTAACGGGGCAAAAGGCGGGAGAGACGCCCTACTCTATGTTTGATTACTTCGAGCTGGGAGGCAAGGACTACCTAGTCATCGTGGACGAAAGCCACGTGAGCCTGCCGCAGTTTCGCGGTATGTACGCGGGAGACCGCAGCCGCAAAGAGGTGCTGGTGGAGTACGGATTTCGCCTTCCGTCCGCGCTTGATAACCGTCCGCTTAAATTTGACGAGTTTATAAACAAACGCGCCAAATTTCTTTTCGTCTCGGCGACTCCGAACGAATACGAGATAAGTTTAAGCCGCGGTCACGTTTACGAGCAAATTTTACGTCCGACGGGACTGCTTGATCCCTTAATCGAGATAAAAGACAGTGAAAATCAGGTGGAGATTTTATTTGACGAGGCGAAAAAAACCATCGAGAGAAACGAGCGCGTGCTAGTCACCGTGCTCACTAAAAAGATGGCCGAGGAGCTCAGCCGCTACTACACCGAGCTTGGCATCAAGGTCAAATACATGCACTCAGACATCGATGCTGTCGAGCGAAACGAGATCATCCGCGGACTGCGCGGAGGCGAGTTTGATATACTCATCGGCATAAATTTGCTAAGAGAAGGGCTTGATCTGCCCGAGGTTAGCCTCATAGCTATCATGGACGCCGATAAGGAGGGCTTTTTGCGCTCGACGACGAGCCTGATCCAAACGATGGGGCGCGCGGCCAGGAACGTAAACGGCCGAGTGTTGATGTTTGCCAAAAAGATCACCAAATCCATGCAAGAAGCTATGGATACGACGCTAGCTCGCCGCAAGATGCAGGACGAATACAACCGCGCCCACGGTATCACGCCGCGCTCGGCTAGCCGAAATATCGAGGAGAGCCTGCACGTCGAGGATGAGGGCGAGATCTATAAACGCGGCAAAAATCTAGAAAAAATGCCTGCTAGCGAGCGAGCGAGCATCATAAAAGAGCTAAGAAAACAGATGCTAGAAGCCGCCGAGCAGCTGGAGTTTGAGAAGGCGGCGGCATTGCGAGATGAAATCGCCAAGATACGTAAACTATGAAGGCGTTGTCTTTTGCGTATCTTTAAATGAGTTTGCTAAAATTTTGCTCGGCGGACTACCTGTCCAGCCTACGCAAAATTTTATCTACACAACATTTAAATCTATCGCAAAATACTTCCGCCTTATCGTTTTGCATTCAAATTTGGGGTCCAATTTGGCTAAATTTGTAAATTTGGCTTCAAAGAATTTTTAAATTTTATGAGCGAAAAGCTTTCGTCCCGAAAATTTGAGCTGAGCTTGTAACGAAACCAAATTTTCGTGCCGCGATTTATCGCGGGTGCGAGCGACAACCGCTTTGAGCGAGTGAAATTTTAAAAATTTTATAAAACTTATACTAAATTTAGCCCCTTGTGCAAAGAATAACCATTTAAGATTACTCTTTGCTTGTTGTAAAGGGGGTGGGGGCTTGGTTTTTGCTTCCCTTGCGGTCGCAACTGCAAAGCAGAGCGCAATTCAAGCCCTTCCCCATTAACAAAGAAGAAAGACGACCTCAAACAATCGTTTTTGTTTAGAGATATTTTAACGCATGGAGTCAAATTTAATCAACCCAAATTTAGCATTTTCGCGGTACACGTCTCGGTGCGTAAATTTCAAATTTTAGTCAAATTTAGCCTCAAAATTTAACTAAACTCACCCGCCCTCCTCGATATTTTCCTGCATAAAAATCCGCATGCTCGGAAACTCGAGCGCGCAAAGACGACCAAAATCTTGCCTATAAACGCAGCCCGTGTCGATATTTGCGCTAAATTCCGTGATATCGGGGCTCGCGATCGGCGTATGACCGTAGACG
>CAUQRE010000138.1:0-4229 GCA_963520315.1 uncultured Campylobacter sp.
CATAGAGGCACTTTCCTTGTCGCCGCCCTTTTTTCCGTAGGCCCCGTATAGCGCGCCGCAGCTAGCATAGGCCTGCACTGCGTCCTGCGCCGCGAGCTCGCGTACGCTTTCATAAAATTTGATCAAATTTCGCGGCTCGTAGCCGAGCCTAAGGCGCGCTTTTACGAGGTAAAATTTCCCGCCCTCATGCGCGGCTTCTAGCATCAAATTTGACAAATTTAGGCTGATTTTTGATCTCTCTAGGCTCATGTGCGAGCTTAAGGCAAAAAAATCGTCCTTCGCGTTAAGCGGCTTAAAAGCGAATTGATTAAATAAATTTTGCGCGCTTTGTTTAAAAAATTCGTTTTTGTCTTTTACCAAAAGCTCATAGGTTTGCTCGTTTAAAAGCGCGATTTTTAGGGTATTTAGCTGAGTTAGATACGAGGTTAAATTTACGTCCTGCTTTGCGCGGTACTCTTCAAAAACTCCGCTTTGCGCGGCTAAAATTTCGCTTTTTTCTAAAAACTCGGGCGAATTTGAAACTAGCAAAAACTCGTTTGAAGCGCTATCAAACATCGCTTTTAATGCGGTTTGCTCGGTAGAGTTTTCAAAATTTACGAGAGAAAAAATATCCGCGTTTATCTTTTTAGCGTTTGCAAAACAAACGGCGAGCGCGGCTAAAAACGCCGCTAAAAAGATAAAAAAACGCGCGGATTTTTTCATTTTACGTTGTAAAAATCATTTACCGTTTTATCGCCGCTAACCTCGTTTAGCACGATCTTGCGGACGAATTTATCGCCTCCGACTAAGATGCGCGTAAAGATTTGCTTTAGCAACAAATTTTTGGGCGTCAGCTCGATCTTCCAGTTGTTTTTATCGCCTGAGATTTTAAAGATAAATTCCTTCTCAAGCTCGTCTTTATCAAGCTTTATGATGGATAAAAAGAGCTTTTTATCAAAATTTTGATCGATTTTTATGAGCTGATTGCCGCTTTTTTGAAAGATGCCGCGCTCGTTTATGACGATGCTAACCGCGATGGGACTTAGCGTGTCGTAGAGCAGTTCGCTTTGACTGAGCTCAAATTTACCGTAGCTTTTAAACTCCACGTTAAAACCGCTCAAAAACTTCGTCTGCGCGAAATCGCCGCTGATATTTTGCGTTTTGATTTGAGATTTTATCTCGTTAAAATCAAGCCCCATTAGGCTCGCCGCCAAACTAAAAATTATCGCTATTTTTTTCATTTATATACCTTTTTACTGCATTTTGTAGCTCTTGCGGGATCTCAAAGCACGTCTGCATCGCGCGCATATCCACGGCCGCCTGCGAGCTCGTACCCGTGCACAGCGTCTCGCCGCTTTTGGCGCTTTTTACGACGTAGCCGATTCTTAAAAAGCACTCGCACTCCTTTAGCGTCGCCTCCACCTCGATCTCATCGCCGAAAAATACGGGCTTAATATATTTTGCTTCGATTTTTACGATCGGGTAGGCGTAGCCGTCCGCCCTCATCGCCTCGTAGTCGTAGCCTATCTCCTCCAGCAGCGCGCACCTAGCCGTCTCGAAATACTTCACGTAGTTGCCGTGCCACACGACGTTCATGCTGTCCACATCGTAAAACTGCGCCTTTAGCGCGACCGATTTTGATATCATCTCATCTCCAAAAATCAAAAAAATTAAACCACTGCGCGGGCGTTTGTTTGCAGCGATTTTCCAGCTCGCGGACGTAAATTTGCAGATATTCGCGAGCTGCGGCGGCCTTATCTCGCCCCAGCTTTACGGCGCTTGCTAGCGGCACTAGCTCGATCCTAAATTTACCGCCCACTTTCTGGCACCACAGCGAGCTTATCTTCACGCCTAAAATCCCCGCGATCAAGTAAGGACCGTAGTTAAAGCTCGCCTCCTTGCCTAGAAATTTCACGCGCGCGGCCTTATCGCCGCCAAGAGGCGTCCTGTCGCCCATTATACCGATATGCGCGCCGCTTTCGACGATATTTTTTAGCTCCAGCATCGCGGCAACGTCGAGCTCGTTAACCAGCATCATGCGCACGCTGCCGTCGTTTTGGCTGATCTGCTTTAGCACCTCGTTAAACGCGCGCGAGTTTTTGTCGTAAGCCAAAATCACCATCCTAAAGCCCTCGACCCGCACGCCCAAAGCCTTGCAAATTTCGACGTTTCCAAGGTGCGCCGTGAGCAAAATTTGCCCTTTTTGCGCGCCGATTAGTTCGCTTTTTATATGCTCTAGATCTATGATCTCTAGCTCGTCATCTTTGATCTTGCCTTTCCAGACTCTAAATTTATCGCAAATAGCTCCGCCAAATGCTTCAAAATGGCTAAAAACGCTCGTTCCTTTTAGCGTCTGTGCGCCCGCAAATTCGCTTAAATTTTGCCTAAACTCGGCGATGTTCTCGCGCTCGTTTTTTGAAAATATATAATAAAACCAAACCACGATCTTAACGATAAGCTTTAGCGCAAACTCGGGCAAAATTTGCGACAAAAATAGACTAAGCCTTAGAAAAAATACTCCTCCTCTTTCCTGCCTTTTCCACCAGAGGTTTTGCTCGGTGCTTTCTTGAGCCTCTGCGGAAATTTGAGCGTTTGCTGCGTTTTTTTCGCTCGAATTTACCACGCAGGCTCGCCAAATTTTACCCAGCGCAAATTTAGGCAGAGAAAAGAAGCATTTTGCGTGCATGAGGCTGATTAGCGCGTTATCGCGTAGCATCTTAAAGTGTGAAACGCCGCCCTTTTCGTAGCGTACGTACGTATCGATCCAGCGCACGTCGATGCCCTGTCTTACGGCATTTACGAGGATCTCGATGTCAAATTCCATCCTATTTGTTTTGCTTTTTGCCGCCGCTTTTTTAAGCTGCTCTAAAGGATAAACGCGAAACCCGCACATAGCATCTTTGACGCCAAGACTTAGCGTATTTATCGCGACCCAAAAATTCGTGATTTTTCTGCCGTAAACGCGGGATCTCGGCGCATCCTCGCCGTAGATAGGATTTGCGCAGACGATGCTTTGCGGGTGCGCCTGGCTCTGCCTCAAAAACTCGCCGATGAGTGCAGCGTCGTGCTGAAAATCAGCATCGATTTGTAAAACGTGGCTAAATCTGCGATTTAGAGCAAATTTAAACCCGTCCTTCATCGCGATACCCTTGCCGCCGTTTTGCGCGCGCGTGAGTAGCAAGATACCCTCCGTGCGCTCAAGCTCCGCTAAGATTAGCCTGCTCGCCTCGTCCGAGCCGTCGTCCACGACGATAACCGGCAGCTCGTATGTTTTTAGCGCGGCGATCAGGGCTTTGATATTTTGCGGGTGATTGTAAAATGGCACTAAAAACGCAAATTTATTCAAAGCGACACCCTGCCGACCGAGCACTTTTCGCCGTTGCAAAATAGCTCAAAGTAAAGCTTGCCGCCGTATTTTTCAAAACAAACTAGGAGCAAATCGCCCGGTCTAACAAACTTCATAAATTTTAGATTTTCCACAGCGCTAGCGCCGCTAACGTCGATACCGACGCCGCAAGCTAGCTCAAAGACGTAGTCAAGCTGCATAAATCCAGGCAGCAGCGGTAAATTTGGGAAATGGCTCTCGAAAATCTCAAGTCCGGCGTGCATGATAGCGCTAAATTCGTATTTTTGCGCCGAGTTTTCTAGCCGCTCGCCGCTCCCCTCAAATTTAGCGCAGCCGCAGTTTAAGCCGCTCGCTAAATTTTGGCCGCTTTTATAAATTTGACCGCCGCAAATTTCGCCCGCCTCATTTACGCGCCCGCCGCTCCAGACGGGCTTAGGACTAGCAAATAGCGCATTTTCAAATTCGCTTTTTTCAAATTTACCCTGCTGGTTTCGCGGCATTTTTTCCACGATTTTAAAGTAGCGGACGCTGTTTTTAAACTCAAGCTTCAAAAGCTCTTTTAGCTCGTCTGCAACGCCTTTTTTGCCGATTTTTCTAAATTTTTTTAGCCCCTCACCGTTAAGCTCTAAAAGCGCAGCGATGCGCCTAAATTTGGGATGCGGCGCGCAGTAGCAGTCCGCGAGCAGGCCGCTTTCTAGCAGCTTTGCCTCGATGCTCTCCAGGCTCACGCGCTTGTCGTTTAGCTTGACGATGCGGTCTATCCTGCCTTGTAGCGCGAGGCGTCCCTCATCGATGCTAGCCGCGTCGTTAGTCTGAAAAAACTCACACCAAGGCGAGCTCACGTTTAGCGCGCCTCTATCGTCTAGCCCCGCGTTCACCGCGCCAAATAGCCTAAGCCCGCCGC
>CAUQRE010000139.1:0-4215 GCA_963520315.1 uncultured Campylobacter sp.
GCTTATGATCGCTGCGCCTATGATGATCCACGTATAGGCGCTGATAACGATATGCAGAATACTGCCGACTGCTTCTAAAAATACCGAAAATATCATCGTAAAATTTCCTTTAGATACGGTTTGATGAGCGGATATAGCTCGCTAAGCTCGGGGCCGTGTTCGGCGCCCGTGAGTAAAATCCTAAGCGGCATAAAAAAGCCTTTGCCCTTTAGCCCCGTGGCATCCATGAGAGCTTTTTTTAGCTCGTTAAAGTCGCCAAATTCGCTCAAATTTAATGAAGTTGCGGCGGCTTTTATAGCCTCGCAGCCCGCCTTAAACTCATCAGGGATAAATTTAGTCGCAAAAATCGCATCGACCTTGGCTTTTATCTCGGTTAGAAGGCTGCTTTCTTGCGTGTAAAATCTAGCAAGCGGGGCAAATTCGGGCTTTATGCCCATTAGCGCGGCCAGCCTTGCATCGCTTGCTCTTTTGATGTGTTCGCGGTTGATGTATTCTAGCTGCTTGACGTCAAATTTAGCCGGAGACGCCGAAACCTTCGAGATATCAAACCACTGCGCGGCTTCTTCTATCGTAAAGATTTCAACCGGCGCCTTATAGCCTAGCGAGACGATGTAGTTTGCGATGGCTTCTGGCATAAAGCCTTGAGAGAGCAGCCACTTTACGCTACTTTCGTTCTCGCGTTTGCTCATTTTTTTGCCCTCGACGTTTAGGATGATAGGCAGGTGGGCGTAGTTTATCTTTTGCGTGTAACCTAGGCCCTCGCGGATGAGGTCTTGCTTTGGCGTGTTGCTGACGTGATCTTCGCCGCGGATGACGAACGTAACGCCCTCCAGCATATCATCGACCGCGCAGGCGAAGTTATAAGTCGGCGTAAAATCAGCGCGCATAATCACAAAGCTATCGACGTTTTCAGGCTCGAAGCTGATCTTGCCCTTTATAGCGTCTTTAAATTTCATCGTGCCTAACGGCTTTTTCATGCGCACAACGAAAGGTTTTTGGTTATTTAGCACTTCGTTATCGCTTAGATGCTCGCACGTCCCGTCGTAGCGGTAGGCTTCGCCTCTAGCCTTGGCGGCTTCTTTTTTAGCCTCTAGCTCGCTTTCGGTGCAAAAGCACGAAAACGCCTTTTTATCTATCAAAAGCTTTGCCGCAAATTCGCGGTGAAATTTCAAATTTTTACTTTGATAATAAAGCGCGTCCCATTTGATGCCGAAAAGCTCCAAAATTTCTAAAATTTCCTTGTCTTTTCCGGGGATATTGCGCTCCTTGTCGGTATCCTCGATACGGATGATAAAGCCGCTTTTATCCTGGAGCGAACAGACGTAGTTTAGGATCGCAACCCTTAAATTTCCCAGATGCATATCGCCTGTAGGCGACGGCGCAAAACGATACATTTTTGTTTCCTTATTGATTTTTGGGGCGATTATAGCATTTTTGGCATTTAACCTCGCTTTTTTATCTTTTGTGAATCTAAAATAAATATAATTGATACCTAATTTTAAAATTTAAAGGAAAGAGATGAGTTTCATCAAGGAATTTAAAGAATTCGCAATGCGCGGCAACGTCATCGACATGGCCGTGGGCGTAGTGATCGGAGGCGCTTTTGGCAAGATCGTTAGCTCGCTAGTGGGCGACGTGATCATGCCTATCGTGGGCGTACTAACTGGCGGCGTAAATTTTACGGATTTAAAATTTACGCTAAAAGACGCAGTTGGCGATACGGCTGCCGTAACCGTAAACTACGGCTCGTTTATACAAACGATGGTTGATTTTACGATTATCGCGTTTTGTATTTTCTGCGTCGTTAAGGCTATAAATTCGCTCAAAAAACCAAAAGCGGAGGAGCCAAAAGCCCAGGAGCCTGCGCCGGTGCCTGAGGATATAGCGCTTCTAACCGAAATCAGAGATCTTTTAAAAAATAAATAAGAGCGCAAATGCTAGAGCAAATCCCGTTTTTTCAGGAGCTAAACGAGGCCGAGCTAAAAAGGCTAGAAAATATCAGCATCCTAAAAAAGTATAAAAAGGGCGAGTTTTTATTTATGGAGGGCGAGGAGTCAAAGTGGCTCCACCTCCTCATAAAAGGCTCTCTCAAGCTCTATAAAATCGGCCCTAAGGGCAAAGAGATTTTTATGCATCAGTTTAACGGGATTAGCTTCGTAGCCGAGCTTGCCAACTTTGAAAATATCAAATTCCCGGCGACGGCGATATTTTTAACAGGCGGCGAGGTGCTAAAAATCGACTACGATAAATTTTACGCCGAGTTTTTATCAAATCCGCGCGTATCGCTACAAATCATCAAATCGCTCTCGCAAAAGCTAAAAATCGCAAGCGAGCTGATACACCAAGAGCTCGTGCTAAACTCCGAGGCCAAGGTTGCAAGCTTTCTCGTGAATCACGCAGACCTTTTTAACGAGCTAAAACACATCAAAATCGCCTCCATCCTAAACATCACCCCAGAGACGTTTTCAAGGATTTTGGCAAAATTTAAAACCCAAAATTTGATCGAACTAGACGCAAACAATAAAATCGTAAATATCGCTACAAGCGAGCTTTCGGAGATGTTTGAGGGATAAATTCGGCTTTTCGATTTCGTAAATTTAACTCAAATTTTACTTCTCGACTAATCCGCTAGAATTTTAGAAATTTGATCAAATTTGACGTCATTTAACCCCGAATTTAAACGCGAAATTTTAATTTTTCTTCTTTTTTTCTGCAGCCGCAGCCTCGGTATCTGCTAGCGAAGCGATTTCGTATTTTTGATCGATGTAGCCCATTTCTAGTAGCTTATTAAAGATTTTAGCCGTTAGAGGTCCGGCAGCCAGACCGCCGTGTCCGCCGTGCTCGATGATAACGGTAACGGCATAACGAGGCTCCTCGTACGGCCCGTAAGTCGTGACCCATGCGTGCGAGCGGCGCAGATACTCCATGTCCTCTTCTTTCATACGCTTTTTTTCGGCCTGCGAGATGCCCACGACCTGCGCGGTACCCGTTTTCGCCGCTAGCGTGAGTTTTGCCTCTTTAAAATATTTATGCGCGGTGCCTTTTTTATGATTTACGACCTCATACATCGCCTTTTGGATGTACGGCAGCTGCTTTTTCTCAAGCGGCGTTAAAATGTCATCGGTAGGCTCAAATTTAACCTCCTCGCCGTTTACGCTACGTAAAAAATGCGGGACGATATTTTTCCCCGTCGCTAGGATGCCCGTATAGCGCACCACCTGCATCGGCGTCACGAGGAAGTTGCCCTGTCCGATCGAGGTGATTAGCGTCTCGCCCTGATACCACGGCTGAGAGTATTTTTGCATCTTCCATTCGCGTCCGGGCACGATACCGACAAATTCGTTAGGCAGATCCACTCCGCTTTTTTGCCCAAAACCCAACCGCTCTAAAACCGGGGTTATAGCGTCGATGCCGACCTTTAGGCTGCCTTTATAAAAATAATCGTCGCAGCTCTCGCGGATGGCCGAGTTCATATCCATAAAACCGTGTCCGTAGACGTTCCAGCAGCGGAAATTTCGCCCTCCAAGCTCAAATGAGCCCGAGCAAAAATACCCATCGGAGCGGCTCATCTTACCGGTGTCTAAAAACGCCATCGCCACGCCCATTTTTATAACCGAGCCAGGCGGATAAAGGCCGTTTACGAGCTTATTTGTAAAGGGATGATCGATACTTTTAACGAGCTCGTCCCACTTAGCCTGCGATAACCCCGTAACAAACGGATTTAGATCATACTCGGGAAAGCTGCCCGCAGCCAGTATCGAGCCGTCTCTAACGTCCATCACGATGATAACGCCCGCGTTATCGCCGAAAATTTCTTCAATGTATTTTTGCATCTCAAGGTCGATCGTGAGCGATATATCCGAGCTTTGCGGGTAGCTCACGGATATCTCCTCGACCTCCTGATTTAGCGCGTTTACTTTTACCTTTCGCACGCCCTCTTGCCCCTGCAAGACGGAGTTATAAAAGCGCTCCGTGCCGCTTCTGCCCGTGTGATTGGTTAGCTTTGCGACGGGGTCGGACTCGACGTCTTGCTGGTTTGCGCGACCGACGTAACCGATGATGTGAGAGGCTAGGTTGTTGTATGGATAGTGGCGCTTGGATGCCGGTTTGACCTCCAAATTTTCTCGCAGCGAGAGCTCGGCGATGCGCGGTATCATCTGATCGTAGTCCATAAAATCGATAATCTGAATAAAATCTTGATTATAAGGCGAGTCG
>CAUQRE010000140.1:0-4208 GCA_963520315.1 uncultured Campylobacter sp.
ATTTAAATGTAAGACGATAAGGCGAAGTATTTTTTCTTTAGACGAGGCGGAAATGAGCCGAGCGAGGGCGCGTATAAATAATACGTAACCGAGCATCGGCGAAATTTCCAACGACGTATAAAGAAAAAAGACGAGCCTATTTGTTAGGAGCGTAGGCGTATGTGCTTGAAATGCTTCTTAGCCTCTCCACCGCCTTTTTGATATGCACTATCGCATAGTCGATCTCTTCTTCGGTATTAAACCTCGATAGCGACAGCCTTAGCGCCGTATGCGCCAGATCGCTGCTAGCGCCGATGGCTTCCATTATTGGATTGCTCTCTAGCGTTTCAGACGCGCACGCCGAACCCGTAGACGCCGCGATACCCGCCTGATTTAGATCCCACAGCATCGCCTCGCCCTCGACGCCTTTTACGGCGGCTAGGATGGTGTTTGGCAGCCTGTGAGCGCGGTCTCCAACGACCGATATATCAGGGATTTGCAGCAGCGCGTCTTCGAGCTTATCGCGCAGGCGCCTTACGTGCAGATTTTCAAACTCGATTAGCTTGTTGCTGTTTTCCAGAGCTTGCGCCATGCCGACAATGCCCGCTACATCGAGCGTCCCGCTGCGTCTGCCGCCCATGTGTTCGCCGCCGTGAAGCAAGCTCGTTAGCTTTTGCGAGTCCTTGATATACAGACCGCCTACGCCTTTTGGTCCGTGGAATTTATGTGCCGAAAAGCTCATAAAGTCCATGCCCATCTCGCGCGCGTTTATCTTGATCTTGCCGACGGTTTGAGTCGCGTCGGTGTGAAACAGCGCGCCGTGCTCGTGAGCGATCTGTGCGCACTCTTTGATCGGGAAAATGGTGCCCGTTTCGTTATTTGCCCACATGATGCTAACGAGCGCGGTTTTGTCGTCGATGAGCTTTCTTAGATCGTTTGGATCGAGCAGACCGTTTTCGTTTACGGGTACGTAGCTCACGCGCACGCCGTATTTCTTGAGCGACTCAAACGTCGCCGCGATCGCCGGATGCTCGACGGCGCTGATTACGACGTGATCCTTTTCTTTATTTAATATATGATCGAAAAACACGCCCTTAGCCACCCAGTTGTTGCTCTCGGTGGCGCAGCTTGTTACCACGATATCGTCGTTATCGCTCGCGTTTATGCCGGCATAGAGCTGGTCCATCGCACGGCGAAGCGCGGGGTGCGTCTCGGAGCCGAATTTATGCAGCGAGTTTGGATTACCGTATTTTTCGCAGAAAAACGGCTTCATAAGCTCGAAAGCTTCAGGATCGACCATTGTCGTGGCATTGTTGTCTAGATATACTCTCACGCTTGACCTTTATCAATTAGGATATATTTTATCCCTTTTATTTTCGCGAGGATAATATAACAAATTTTATAAATTTTTGATTAAAATTTTAGCTTAGTTTTTTCAAATTTAGCTGGTTTTTGATAGAGTTTATATATTGAAATTCCTTATCAAATGAGCAAAATGTCGGTCTTTCGGTCAAATTTGATATAAAAAGATAAAATTTATCCTAAACTTAGTTTGATTTCTTAAGGTTTTAGAAAATTTAAAAATTAGAAATTTCGCATTTTGGGTTAAATTTATCAAAATAAGCCCGAATTTAGTACGGTAAAAAAGGGTGAGACCGGCGTTTAAGTTTAGAGTTTTTCAGGTAAAATGGGGTAGAATGCTAGCATGAAATTTTTTAAAAAAGCTCTTTGCGTTTTAGGCGGCGTTATTGCCGTGTATGCAGTATTGTGGTTTATATTGTGGTGGTTATTTGATCCACCTTTGGGTTGTGATCCCGAATTAAGCGGAGATCCGGCATGCGATTACATAAATAAGCGGTTTGAGAGAGAATTGAAAAAATTACCCCGGGCTCCCGTACTGTCGGTAAGTGAAAAAAGGCCGGTATTTTTTCTAGGTGAAAGCTATTTTGCCAAAGGTGCGGAATTCGACTATTTATATATTAAAGATGAATTTGGAGTCTGGCTTAGATATAAATACAGCAACGACTTTTTGTTACAAAAAGATATGCCGGAGCGCTACTACGGATATTACGAAATTAACCGCTCGCCGAATGAGGATTGGGTGGGTAAGAAGCTTAGATATTATAGGTACGGCATCTATGATATTTCGCTTTTTGAGAATGAAGCCAAGATATTTTCTCAAACCGCGCATATAGTTATAAGAAAATTTATAGGTACGTTTGATTTGCACTCTCAGCCCGGCACCTCTTTTGCGGCTCCACAAGGCACCGAGGAAAATTTAAACGCTATAAGCGAGCTTCAAATTCCGCTTGCGGATTTTCCACAAAAACAGAACTACTCCCCACTTGATTGGGCTTATGAACCAGAAGCCAAAGGCTATGTCGGAGATGAGATAGCCAAAAAACTCGCTCGCAATATCTTTGAGATCAAAGGCGATGGATGGCGACAAACCATACGTATAAACAGCGGCGCCAAGGATATCAAGGTTATCTGTGGAGATGAAATTTGCCTCGCGCTCGCCTTCGATGAAAACGAATTTGATAGCTGCGATAACAATGCGCCGCTCAAGAAAATTTATACGCTAAATTTAAAGCAAAAATTTAGCGATTTTCATACGCTTACTAGCAAAAATTTTGATTATGTCAAAATCGGCGATAAATACACTTTAGACGATGTAAAATCTTTTAAAATAGTTTTATCGAGATTTAGATATATCAAGGGTTATAACAAAGGTCGCGAAATCACGGACTACGAGGTTATCTTGCAAAATAGCCAGGGCGAGCAGGTCAATGAAATTTGCAGAAATGAAATCCAGAAGCTTGACAACCGCACGCAGTGAATCAAAACTCGCGCCGCAGACTTGAAATAAAGGCGGTGAAATCTCGGCGCACAAAACTCGCACCTTTAATATGTAAATTTAGCGGCGATCCAGGATAAATCGTATATTTGCTCGGTAAATTTAATGCAAGGCGAACAAAGCAGCCGCCGAATTTAAACCCGTTTGAGGCTTTCGGCGTCGTAAAATTTAATCGTCCATGGCGCGCCCGAAATATCAGCGCCCAGTTTTGCCCTAAAATACTCCCGCACCGCGGCGTAGTCTGATTTTGAGATGAAATAAATATTTATAACGCCGGTCTCGCTAAATACGGCAAGGTTGCAAAAGTAGCTTAAATTTACGTCCTTATCAAAGGCTCTGAGCACGCATTTTGCGAAAAAAATCAGCGCATAAAAAACAAACACGGCCAAAAAGAATATAAACGGAATTACAATCAAGGAAAGTGGATTTTTCGGTATCGCTCCTAAAATTTGATAGGGCGATTTTCGCATTTGGACGATATCTGCCAAATTTATCGTTACTCCCTTTTTGGTTTGGAAAATTTTATCCTCATAAAGGTAAACGAGCGAGGGATTTTTGAGCTTTTTGATTAGGTCGGCGGCGGCTAAAATATTCATAAAAATACCGGCTATAAACATCGAAACAAACCTGCCGTCTCTCATCGCCTCTGCCCTAAAAACCTCCCAAAATGAGCCGCTTTGCCAGTCTACTACGCCGCTAAAAAATATCAGAAATATCATAGAAAGGTTAATGATAAGCAAGAACGCGCAGCCAAGCGCGATGCGGTAAAAATCATCCTGTAAAACCAGCGGATTTTCGTCATAATTTCTGCTCAAATTTTCTCCTTGTATCGCGCTTGTTCGCGCAAAAATAGCTAAATTTACCGGCATGCCTCACGCCCTAAATTTAGCCTTTAAAACCGGACGCGCATCTTAAAATGGTTGCGGTTTCGTCCGTTTTTAGTAAACGAGCTAAACTCTTGCGCCGATTTTTTGCGGGCGCTTGCCTAGTTTTAGCAAGGCTTTGCCGCTAAATTTAACCCCAAATCAAAAACGCGGCAAAAACGCCGCAAAGGGCTATTTAACAACAAAGTCCGCAATACGGGCAAAACCGCTTAAAACCTTGCGCGCATCCTCGCTGCCTAGGCCGGCGGCTCGTTCTACGAGTTCGTCGCTTTTTTGCTCATCCGCGCTCACGCCTACGCCAAGGCCGTAGCAAACGCCCAGCATAAACGTCCCGTCCGCTCCGCCTAGACGCGCGGCGTTAGCAAAGTCAGCGACAGCAGCCTTTGGGTCGTGAAGCTTGCCTCTGCGCGGATCTAGCCTAACCATGCCGCGGCGATAATACCCGTCCGCCGCATGTTCGCTGCCAAGCGCCTCCTGCCGCTCCAAAG
>CAUQRE010000141.1:0-4207 GCA_963520315.1 uncultured Campylobacter sp.
AAATTTACATTTTCATGACGCGAATTTGGGCGAGTAAAATTTGAAGCCGAAATTTACAAATTTAGCCAAATTTGAGTGCAAAAAAATCAAGGCGAAGTATCGCGAGATGGATTTAAGGGTTGCGACGTAAAAATTTAGCGCAGGCTGGACAAGATAGTCCGCCGAGCTAAATTTTTACTAGCTCCGTTAAAGACACTCGCGAGAAGAGCCTCCAAGTAAATTTATTTAACTAGATCAGCTAGCACCTTCGCCGCATGCTCCTTGGCCTTCACGCTCTTATACACCTTCGCGATCTTGCCGTCCTTGCCGATCACAAAGGTCGAGCGCGCGATGCCCAGATACTCCTTGCCGTAGTTTTTCTTCACCTGCCAGACGCCGTAGATTTTGGCGACTTCGTGCGCGGGATCGCTTAGCAATATGTGCTTTAGGCTCTGTTTTTGCGCAAAGGCGGCGTGGGATTTGACGCTATCGGGACTAATGCCCACGATCACGGTGTCTTTAGCTATAAAATCGCCGTAAAGCGCGCTAAATTCGCATGCTTCGGTCGTGCAGCCCGGAGTGTTATCCTTTGGGTAAAAGTACAGCACGACGTTTTTGCCGACGAAGTCTTTTAGGCTGACGCTTACGCCGTCGCTGTTTTCTAGGCTAAACTGGGGCGCCGTATCGCCCGCTGCTAGCGTGATTTTTCGCTCCAAATCTTCTTTAGAAAATTCGCTCATTTTTTCTCCTTATTTTGTCTAATCTCTTCTAGGCTTAGGCCGCTTTTGCCGATGCTATCCATGCCCAGAGCCTCGATCATGACTAGCACAGCGGCGGGGTCTTTGCCTAGCACGCGCGCTAGCGTATCCGTAACCTCGGCGATGATTTGCTTTTTTTGCTCTTTTGTGGGCTCCGGGGCGGCTAATTTGATATTTACGAAAGGCATTCTTTTCTCCTTGGTTTAAATTTGGGCTAATTATATCAAATTTAGCCCTTTTAGCCTCGGTCTGGCAGGTTAAATTTAAAACGAATCGATAAATTTAACCCGCCGCCTGCGAAGTTTAGCTTGCCTAATCTCAAATTTACCCGCGGTTTTATACAATCTTTAAAATTTATAAAATACGGAGGCACGATATGAAACAAACTGCGACGATACATGAAAAAAGGCTAAAACGCGCCATAAATCAGTATAAAAGCTGGACGAAGGATAACGATAGTTACGAAAAAGCGGTTTCAAATTTCTATTTTATGAGCGGGTATACCTACGAGACGTTTCAAAAAGCGCTAAGATCAGGCAAGCCAAATGCCGGCTGGACGGCTATCATGCAGGTGTCTAACCGCGAAGTGGACTTGAGTTATTACGGTTGTTTAAGACTGCTAGCGGGCGATAGCGAGGGCTGGGACTATATAGACCTCGCGCTTGAGGGCTCTTGGATGAACTTTAAGCTCTCTCATTTTGGCGATATCGAGGCGGGAACGGCTTTTATGCTCGCTTATTTTTATCTGATAGGATATAAAAAGCGCGCCGATTATTTAGGCGAGTTTTTCTACTACTTCGAGCGAGACGAAAAGGCCAAACAGCAGCTAGAACATACCGATATTCCGCGATTTATCGTGCAGCTGTGGGCAAAGAGTAAAAATTTGCCGACCGAGCGTTTGGGCGAGTTTTTGGAGTTTGAGCGAAAAGATAGCGGCTACGGCGAGCTAGCTAGGCTTTTATACGAGCCTGATTGCTCTGATATAGAGCGGGCTATAGAGCTAGCCTTGGACTTTCACATCGAGCAGTCGGCTAAAGAAAGCGGCTGGATGTGTACTAGCCTTGCTTTTTATCTTTTTCCGGTAGAGATTTTATATTTTTTAAAGCTGCGCGAAGAAAGAGGCCTAACGACTCGCGTGCCTAGCGAACACATTTTGTGGCGCGAATACGAAAAGATAAAGCCGGCTCTAGGCGGCGCGCAAAAACTCCGCAGCGAGACGAGGCTTTTATGCTAGCCTTTAACAAGGCCGTATCGCAGGGGTTTTTTAAAGCGGAGGACTTGGATTTTTTATAGTCCGGCTTATAAATTTAGACGGCTAAATTTAAACCGCTAAAACAAATTCGCAAAGTAAAGAAAGATAAATGGACAAGACAAGCTTTTTGCGGGGTTTGACGGCGTTTTTACGCGAAAACTACCGCCGCGACGACGCTAAAATTTTAAAAGACCGCGTTAAATTTAAAAAAGACGGATTTGTTTACGGCGAGCTTTATTTTTCCTATACGGCAAATCAAAACGGATACTACGTAGGCTATAAAGCGTTTAATAAAGAAATTTACGAATTTTACGAGCGGTATAAACCGCCTTACCGCGAGGAAATACCCTCGTGGGACGCGCAAAAGCTAGCGATGTTTGCTGGTTCTGCGGAGTCGTCGCATTATTACGAACCGCCGCTTATTTGCCAAAACGCGCAAAACGGCATTATTCCTTTACCTCAAGACGAAAAAGAGGCGGCGCGGACGTATGAGGATATATTGGAGCGTCTAAGCGCGGATTATTTTCCTGCTATTTTTGACGTAGCGCGGATGAGCGAGCGGGCTTTGCATTATCTAGCGATTATGCCGCATAATTTTAGATACAAGGCGCTAACGGCTCTATATATCGCGCAAAAGCACGGACTACCGCCTAGCAACGTTTATTTGCAAGAGATAGCGGCTTTTGACGAGCGCGTTAGAAGAAACGAAAACGGCTTATTTTTTCCTTCAAATTTAATCTTTGGCGATAACGAATTCGACCGAGATATAAAACGCGAAATTTACGGCTAAAATCGCGCCTATGTTAAATTTGATAAAATCGCAGCGGCTAGAGGATGATTTCGTTTATGATTTATATGTATCCGCGCCGATTAGTAAGGTTAGAAATTTACATTTTATCCATAACGATATGCTAGGAGACGTTGCGGTAGTTAGCCCCGCGCTTTGCGAAATTTTTATAAAATACGCGCAAACGCAGCCCTTGCGCTTAAGGCTGCGCTGCAAAGACGGGACGATAGAGGACTACCGCATAATAAACACCCTGCAAACATCAGACGTTATAAACGAAGAGCGTAGCCAAAAGATATATTTGAGCGATGGCGACGAATATTTTATCGGCGATATATGCCTAAATTCGCGCATCCCCGAGGATTTTATCTTAGGGCGAGATACGCGGCATCAAACAAGGCTGTTTTATTCAGAGCGTTTTGCTGCGCTGATAAAGGATGCAAATTTAGACGAGCACGTCGTTTTTGAGGACTTGCCCTCGGTTGCTAATTTAGCTTAGGCGCTAAAATTTAAGAACGAATAGTAAAATTTAAAAGCGAATTTAGCCCGAAAAACGCGTAAATTCAACGTAAGCGCTACCAAGACAAAGGAAAAATATGAAAGAAAATTTAACCGATAAAACCGAGCTTTTAGAGCCCGCTAAAATCACGGAGCTTATTTTGAGCGAAAATTTAACCGCTCTAAAGGCTCTTCTTGCCAAAGGCTGGGACGTAAACGAAAAGCTGCCCGCGCAGGACGATTTGCAAACGCCTTTGCAAATCGCGTTTTATAACGATAAAAAAGACGCGCTTTATTTTCTTTTGGACGAGGGCGCAAAGATAACTAACGAGCTTTTTATCGAAGCTTGCGAATACGGCGACGATCCGTCTTTGATTAAGCGGCTTATAAAGTGCGGCGCGGACGTAAACGCTAGCACTCATATCAGCTCGCTAAAAGCTGCCATATACGGTAAAAACGAAGAAATAGCCCTTTTGCTTATAGAAAACGGCTTTAGGCTCGTTCCCGACGGCACGACGCTTAGAGAAGCGGCCATGGAAGGGCTCGGCAAGCTGATAGAGTGGCTCATTCAGTGCGGTTTTGACGTGAACTACTGCGAACCGGATACCGTGTATCCGTATAACGCATCCGCGCTTCAGGCGGCCGCCTCGTATGCGGATCTTGCGTTAGTAAAGCGCCTTATAGAGCTTGGCGCAGACCTTAGCTACGAGGATAAATACGGCGAGCGCGCCTATCACTACGCGCTGCGAAACGAGCGCAAAGAGGTAGCTCGGTATATAAAATCCGTAGAGCCGTCCGCTTGGCACGACGATGAGGAGCGTCTAAAGAAGCTAAAGTCCTACAAACTGCCAAAGGGGCTTATCTCTTTGCTACGCTCAAACGATAGACGCGTGTTGCTTCCGGGGTGCGAATATACGGGCTTTATAGAGATTG
>CAUQRE010000142.1:0-4182 GCA_963520315.1 uncultured Campylobacter sp.
TCGCTAAACTATACGAAGATACCGTAAAAGAAGTAGGCGACCGCATCGCAAAAGCAAATTTGCCTAAACCTAAAATTTACATAGAATTCGGCCGCGGCGGTCCCGAGGATATAGGCATAACCTACGGTAAAGATATGTGGGGTTCGCTGATAGATTTAGCCGGCGGAGATAATATCGCAGCCGATCTAGTCGAGCAGTGGTCACCCATCAACGCCGAGCAAGTCATAGCCGCAAAGCCCGACGTTATAATGATAACAGGCCGCGAAACCGAACTAAAAAAAGAGCCTACCGCGATGGTGATGGGCATAAACATAGATAAAGCCGAAGCGCTAAAAAGACTGGACGGATTTAAAAAACGCGTCGGTTGGTCGGAGCTTCCGGCTATCAAAAACAACCGCCTATACGGCCTATATATGGGCGCGTCAAGAACTCTTGCGGATATGGCGATGGTGCAATATATCGCAAAAGCTTTGTATCCGCAGCTATTTAAAGACGTAGATCCGATAAAGACTTACGTTGATTTTCACAAAAAGTACTTGCCTGTCGTTCCCGTCGGAACTATAGCCATCCAAGCGGACGAAAAATGAATAAAATAAGCTCCGAAGAGGTCGTAAAGGCTCATAGAAAGCGCGAATTTAAACGCTTAATCATCATCTTGAGCTTTATAGCCGTGGGTCTTGTCTCGATGGTGTTTGATATCGGTACCGGGCCTGCGATGCTCTCGCCAAGAGAAGTCGTAGATACGCTTTTACAGCCGATTTTAGGCGGCGAGCAGGATAAATTTTTATACCACATCGTTTACGATATCAGGCTTCCCGTAGCGCTTATGGCTTTAGTCGTAGGCGCGGCTTTGGGAGCGGGCGGCGCAGAGATACAGACGCTTTTAAACAACCCCATGGCAAGCCCCTATACGCTTGGGCTTGCCGCGGCGGCGGGGTTTGGCGCATCGCTGGTGATGGCGTTTGGTTCGTTTGGACTGCCTCAAATTTACGCCGTGCCTATCGGTGCGTTTATCATGACGATGCTAGCGGCGTCTATACTGTTTTTGTTTTCGATGATGAGGCGATTTGGGTCGGCTACTTTGGTTTTAGTCGGTATCGCGCTTTTGTTTTTGTTTCAGTCTATGCTCTCTTTGGTGCAGTTTTTGTCTGCGCCCGAGATTTCGCAGGCGATTTTGTTTTGGCTGTTCGGTAGCCTCCAAAAGGCTAAATGGAGTACGCTGGCCGTCGCTACGGTCGTAACGGTCGTATGCATCTCGCTACTGATGCTAAATACCTGGGCGCTAACGGCTTTGAAACTGGGCGAAGAGCGAGCCAAAAGCATGGGCGTAAATTTATCCGCCCTTAGGATTAAAATTTTGCTCATAGTTTCGATTATGACGGCTACGGTAATTAGCTTCGTCGGCGTTATAGGCTTTATCGGCCTGGTCGCTCCGCATATCGCTAGAAATTTAGTCGGCGAGGATCAGAGATTTTTCCTACCTACTACTATCTTCGTCGGTGCGGCGTTTTTGTCGATAGCTTCGGTACTTTCTAAGGTTATAAATCCGGGCGGACTCTTTCCGGTCGGCATCATCACGGCGTTTGTGGGCGTGCCGTTTTTCTTCTGGATCATCCTCTCAAGGAAAAACGTATGCTAGAGCTTAATAATTTAACGATATACCGCGGCTCGCTTTGCACGGCAGATGCCGTAAACGCTAACTTTGAAGAAGGCAAGGTTTACTCCGTGCTAGGGCCTAACGGTGCAGGCAAAACTACTCTCATAAGCGCGATTTTCGGCGAGATGGGCTATGAGGGCGAGATTAAATTCGGCGAAGAGAGGTTAAATTTCAAAAACCATTTCTCGTGGAAAAAGAAAATCGGCTACATGCCCCAAGATAGCTACGTAGACGCGAGCTTAACGGCTCTTGAGGTTGTTTTGCTAGGGCTTATGGATAGTCTCGGGCTTTATCTAAAAGACGAACAAATAAACTCGGCCGTAGAGATAATGAAAAAACTAGGGATTTTGCACCTAGCCGGTCGCGACGTGATGCAGCTCTCAGGCGGCCAGCGCCAGATGGTGATGTTTGCCTCTGTGCTTATCAAAAAGCCTAAAATTTTACTTTTGGACGAGCCTGTTTCGGCTCTTGATATGCACCATCAATGCGTACTTTTGGACTGCGTTAGGAAATTTACGCGCGAGCACGGTATAACTACCGTGATGATACTGCACGATTTATCGCTAGCGTCGCAGTTTAGCGACGAGGTGTTGTTGCTGAGCGACGGCAAGATAAAAGCCAAAGGCGAAGCTAAAAAAACCATAACTAAAGAGCTAATACAAGAGCTTTATAAAGTAAACGTGGATATTTTTTACGACGATGCCGGCGTACCGGCCGTAGTCGCAAAGTCGGCGTTTGGGGTAGAGTAGCGCGTGAGGATTTTTATCTTAAGTTGCCTTGCTTACGCAAAGGGCAACGAGGATTTGCGAAATTTAAGCCGCGCGTTTAGCGACGGCGGCGCGCCGTGCGAGATAGTACCGTGGCAAAATTTAGACGTCGGTTCGTTAGACGAAGATTCTTTGATTTTGCCGCTTGCGGCTTGGGATTACAGCCTAGACGCGGCTAAATTTTTATTGTTTTTGAGCAAGCTTGAAAAAAGCGGAGCGAAGATAATAAACGGCGCCGAGATCGTGCGCTGGAATTTATCGAAAAAATACCTCTTAGAACTTGAGGCTTTAGGACTTCCCGCGATCCCTAGCACGCTTTTAAACGGCGATGAAAATATAGAAGAGCTAAGGCGAATTTGCCCGGGCGGCGTGATAAAGCCGCTCATTGGACAGAGCGGCAACGGAGTAGCTAAAATCGACGAAATATCAAATTTAAGCGAATATAAAAACGGGGCTTTGCTTCAGCCCTTTATCGAAGAGATCGCCGTTAGCGGCGAAATTTGCTTGATATTTTTAGACGGCGTTTTTTCTCACGCCGTACGCCGCTCGCCTGCTAGCGAGGATTATAGGGCAAACTCGAATTTCGGCGTTAAGATTAGCTCGGTAGAGCCGACTGCAGACTTTCTAAACGTCGCGCGAGACGTTTTAGCTAGGCTTGCCTTTAATCCCGTCTACGCAAGAATAGATCTAATCGGCGCAAAAGATAAAATTTTAATCAACGAAGTCGAGCTGATCGAGCCTAGTCTTTATTTTAGCTACGGCAAAAACTCTACCGAAAAATTCGTAAAAGTAATCCTAGATAAATTTGTCGCGGAAAAGAAAATTTAGAGCCGATCGGCTCTAAATTTGATTATTTTGGGTTTCCTAAGCTAGCTTTGATAAAGCCCAAAACCACGGGATTTGGATTTGTTAGACGGCTGGTGAATTCCGGATGAAACTGCACGCCGACAAACCACGGATGCGAGTTTTTAGCGTCAGGTGCTGGCGAGCTAAGCTCGATGGCCTCGATCAATCCGTCGCTCTCGCCGCTAACTATCAGGCCGTTTGCTTCAAATTCGGCTCTGTATTTCGGATTTGCCTCGTAGCGGTGGCGGTGGCGCTCTTTGACGCTTTTAGCGCCGCCGTAGATTTGGCTTAGTAGCGAGCCGGGCTTCACGTCGCAGGCGTAAGCGCCAAGCCTCATCGTGCCGCCGACCGGGCTTTGGTGCGTGCGGATCTGCGTCTGGCCGTGCGCGTCGATGAAGCTATCTATGAGATAGATGATAGGATTTACGCACCCTGGCTTAAATTCGACCGAATTTGCGTCCTCGAGCTTTAGCACGTTGCGGGCAAACTCGATGAGCGCCAGCTGCATGCCTAGGCAGATGCCAAGATACGGCACGCCGTTTTCGCGGGCGTATTTGATCGCTTCGATCTTGCCGCTCACGCCGCGCTCGCCAAATCCTCCGGCAACTAGCACGCCGCCTACGTCTTTTAGTAGCTCCTCGACGTTTGTAGGCTCGATTTTCTCGCTATCTATCCACTTTAAATTTACCCTCGCGTCAAGGCTCGCGCCTGCGTGGATAATGCTCTCGGTTAGGCTCTTGTAGCTCTCTTTTAGATCGACGTATTTACCAACGAATGCTATCGTGGTCTCTTTCGTCGGCGCGATAATGCGCTTAACCAGGCTGTCCCAGGTGCGCATATCAAGCTTTAGTTCGCCCAACTTTAAAATTTCGGCGATCGGGGTTAAAATATCTTGATTATAAAACGCGAGAG
>CAUQRE010000143.1:0-4181 GCA_963520315.1 uncultured Campylobacter sp.
CGAGATAGCAAAAAGAAGCGAGCTGCATCTGTGCGTGAGTAAAAACGCGATGAATGTGCTAGAAAAAGAGCTAAATTTTACGGATATTTTTTCTAAAAACGGTGCGACGGGTTTCAAATTTAACGCAAACCAAAATAGCGCCAAATTTGACAAAGATCGCGAAGACGCAAAATTTACAAATTTTAGCTCCGCCCAAGGTGAGCTAGATTTTGGAGGCGGAGACGAAAGATCGCAAAATCAAAGCGGCAAATTTACATATAATGCGCAAGGTTTGGAAGACAACGGTTTAAAATTTACCGGTTTGGACAACTGCGCTCTTGACGACGCAGACGGTCAAATTTGCAAATTTGACGGCGGCGAGAAAAACGAGCGGCAAGACGCCCAATTTTTAGGTAAATTTGAGGGCGATCAATTTAAAAACAAAAATAAATTTGATAAAAACAGCGCTCAAAAAGACGAGATTTATCAAATTTGGCAAGATTTGCAAAGTCGCGCCGTTATCTATGACGACTCCGATCTCGCCGCGGCTCCGAGTTCGGGCTCGTTCGGCATAGACGCTACTATCGTCGCACCCTGCTCTGTCAACACCCTAGCTAAAATCCACGCCGGCTTTGCGGATGCTCTGATAACTCGCGCCGCCGCAGTCGCGCTAAAGGAGCGAAAGAGGCTCGTTTTGGGCATTAGAGAGATGCCGTTTTCTACGCTGGCGCTTGAACACGCGGCCAAACTCTCAGCTCTTGGCGCCGTTATCGCGCCACCCGTTTTGGGTTATTATTCGGGTCAAAATAGCCTTGAAGATATGGAAAATTTCATCATCGGCAAGTGGCTTGATCTGCTAGACATAAAACACCGAATTTATCAAAGATGGTCGTAATCGCGCAGTTAAAAATCAATATTTATCATTAAATTTGACGTAATTTACCTAATCCAACAAAATATATACCGCCTAGCTTTAACCGGTTTACATTTAATTTTATATAAACATCGTTTATAATGCTTTAGACTGCCTTAAAGCCGCACATCTTAATACGCAAAAATAGTTGCGCCGTCTGCATTGCTAGGCGTCGTTATCTTAAAAGGCCGCAGCATTTCGCGCCTTTACCGCCCTATTTTTTAAATTTTAAGCACCCAAAATCGCTCAAAAAGCCGTATTTTAGGCAAAAAGCTGTAAAATCAAGTCCAAAAATATCCTAAGGTTAAAAATGAAATCCTGCATATATCCCGGCACCTTCGATCCCGTCACAAACGGCCATCTAGACGTTATCAAACGCGCGATAAAGATCTTTGACGAGGTCATCGTCGCAGTAGCGGCCAGCCAGAGCAAAAAACCGCTTTTTAGCCTACAAGAGCGCGTCAAAATGGCTAAAATTTCAACCGCAAATCTAAAAAACGTCGAAGTCGTCGGATTTGATAACCTGCTCGTCGATTTTGCCAAGAGCCGAAGTATAAACGTCGTTATACGCGGCCTTCGCGCGGTCAGCGACTTTGAGTACGAGCTGCAAATCGGCTATGCAAACGCCGCACTTTGGGATGAACTTGAGACAGTTTATCTGATGCCGAGCCTGCAAAACGCCTTCATATCAAGCTCGATCGTTCGCTCGGTTTTAAGCCACGGCGGAGACGTCAGCAAGCTGGTTCCAAGCGAAATTTTAAAAAATTTAAAGGCGGCTCGCGACTAAATAAAACCCATAAATGCGGTAAAATTTGATGTTTGTAGATGGAAATTTACGTAGCTTTTGTGTCAAAGCTATTTTTGGCGCTTTGTTTAATGTATTTTAAATTAAAATAAAAGCGCAAGGTATAAGGTA
Organism: uncultured Campylobacter sp.; assembly: GCA_963520315.1. Classification (GTDB taxonomy): domain Bacteria; phylum Campylobacterota; class Campylobacteria; order Campylobacterales; family Campylobacteraceae; genus Campylobacter_A. The sequence continues at coordinate 1,809 of CAUQRE010000143.1, forward strand.
GCGCAAAATAACTAAAGATTTGCTTTGAGTAAATCGGGTTGTAAATTTGGCAACAAACGCGAGCATATCGCTTTGCGCTTTGGGTAAAAAAGGCTAAATTTATAGCAACAAAAATAGCTAAACTAATTAAAATTTGGAGATAAAATGACTGAGCAAATGAGTGAAATAAAAAATCTACGCAGGCTTTTTGAAAATGCGGGCAACGACTATCTAGCTCTAAAAAACAAGGCTGAGGCGCAGGTCGTAAACAGGCACTGGGCGTCTACTAGCTATATAAATTTAGAGCCGTTTTACTTTGAGCTTCACGGTTTTTCAAGGGGTAAAATTTTAAAAGAGTCGCCCAAAAATCTAGCAGATACCTACGACTACGGATTTGACGCGCAGGAGCGGGTGGTTTTGGTAAAGCAATACGCGGACGAAGAGCGATTTTACGAGGATTTTTATTTTTACGGACAAGACGAGGTTTTGGGCTATAGATTTGATTATTACGACAAAAAATGCGTGAGCGTACAAAGATATGTTTATGAAGGCGGTTTGTTAGTTAATATTTACTCTGCATTTATAGATAACGGATACTGGATTAAAAATTTTATTTACTCAAATGCTAAACTAGCGCAAAAGCAGTGGCGCGGCATAGACCGGCTCGGAGCGAAAATAGACCGCGACTATTTTTATGAGTACGACGAACTAGGCGAGCTAAATTCGATAACTTTGGAGGGAGGCTACGTCTGCTATAAAAAACCGGATAAAAAAATGAGCTACAAAAAGCTATACGAACTAGCCGCGCAAAGGCTACTGTCCGCGCTAAAAGAGACGATCAAAATGCACGCTCCGAGCCAAAAACTTTACTGCATAAATTTAGCTTACGACGGCGAGGTTTCGTTGCCGCCTATTATCGGCTTCGGTACGCAAAAGCAGCGCGAGGAGCTTTGTCGAGAGGATAAAAGCCTAATCATCTGGAATGTCGCTGATTACGAATTTAGTGCCGAGATAAACGAGGATGACGAAACGGCGAAAATCTTTGACCTTTTTAATCAAGAAACGCAGCTAAACGATAGATATTTGCAGGCCAAAAAGCTAATTTTAGAGTGTGCAAAGCAGCTAAAAGCAGATATTTGCGAGCTTGGAATAGACGCGACGCCGGATTTTGTTATCGTAGCTAGCTATCATGACTTAGGCGATTTGCGTAAAAATTTTAAGGCGATAAACCCTGAACCAATCAGCGAATATAAAGGCTTGATTTAAAATTATATTTAAAATATTTTTGTATTTTGTTAAAATTTAGCGCAAAAATCTTGCGGCATTTTTGTACGGTAGAAACAAAATCGCCCTAATCTGGCTATATGTTATGCGCTTTAAAAGCCGCTATTTAGCTATAAATTTGTAAAATACCGCTCAAATTTAAAGGCGAAAAATGTACGTGATTTTTGAAGGTATCGACGGTGTGGGCAAAAGCACGCAGATAGCGCGGCTAGCGGCTGTTTTCCCGCAAGCCATCGTAACCAAAGAGCCCGGCGGTACGAAGCTTGGCGAAAATTTGCGCGAGATTTTACTAAAAGAAAATAATCTAGATAAAAGGGCCGAAATTTTGCTGTTTTTGGCCGATAGGGCCGAGCATTTCGGTAAAATAATAAAACCCAACTTAGACAAGATGATTTTGAGCGACAGAGGTTTTGTTTCGGGTATGGCTTACGCTCTAGCGGGCGGAAATTTTAGCTTTGATGAGCTTTTAAATTTAAATAAATTCGCCTTGCAAGGAAATTTTCCGCAAAAAATAGTATTTTTTAAAGCGGACGAAAGCACGCTAAGATCGCGGTTGGGCTCGCGCGCGCAGATGGACGGCATAGAGGCTAGAGGATTTGCGTATCTACTAAGAGTGCAGGACGCGATGGAGGAAATTTTGCAAAAACTAGATGCCCGCTACGTCACGATCGATGCCGCCATGGACGAAGAAAAAATAACGAATTTGATAAAGGAGTTTATAAATGATTAGCGCATTAAGGGGGATGAAGGACGTTTTGCCGCCGCAGTCGGGACTTTACGAAAGGATAATCAAAATCTGCGAAGAGGTCGCGAAAAACTACGGATACGAGTTCGTGCTGTCTCCGCACCTGGAGCAAACGGCGCTTTTTCGTCGCAGCGTCGGGGAAAGCAGCGACATCGTGGGCAAGGAGATGTATCAGTTTAAGGATAAGGGCGGCAACGACGTTTGTCTGCGCCCTGAGGGTACGGCCGGCGTCGTGCGCGCCTTTATCGAGGCTAAATTTGACCGCGCGGGCGGCGTGAGACGGTTAAAAGGCCGATGGACTTGGTTTCGCTACGGAGCGCCGCAAAAAGGTCGGTAGCGGGAGGATGACGCTAAGGCATGCGAGT
>CAUQRE010000144.1:0-4148 GCA_963520315.1 uncultured Campylobacter sp.
AATTTGATGAAAATAGGCGCAAATATCGGGGCGGACGTGGCGTTTTTCGCTAGCGGATTTGACGCGGCAAACGTCGGCGGTATCGGCGAGATAATAAGTAATTTTGACGACGAAGTACCCGCGATAGAAATTTTAACTCCAAATGTCTTTTGCTCGACGCCTGCGGTTTACGGCGAATTTAGAGCAAATTTTATGGATAGTATCGATGTAAATTTGGCGGCAAACATGCGCGAGATGACGACTGCGCAGCTGCTAGAGCGATACGAAAATCGCAAACTAAACGATCTTTTTGCGCCGTGTTTTAAAATTTATCCGCAGATGGATAAATTTAGGGATTTTTTCCTAAGCGGTAGCGGCGCGAGCGTGTTTTTCTTAAAATAAAAAGGTAAAAAATGGGTAAGGATTTAGCCAAAAATAAAAAGGCGCTGTTTGACTTTAGCATTATCGAAACCTTCGAGGCGGGCATCGTGCTAAAGGGTAGCGAGGTAAAGGCTCTGCGGGCGGGCCGTGCAAATCTAAAAGATAGCTTTGCACGCGTGATAAAGGGCGAGCTGTTTTTGCTAAACGCGCACATCAGCCACCTAAACACGACGCACTCGGCGTTTCGCCCGGACGAAAGGGCTCCTAGAAAGTTGCTGATGCACCGCAAGCAGATAGATAAAATTTTCGGTCAAGTCACGCAAGAGGGCCTCACGCTAGTGGTTTTAGCGCTCTATCTAAACGACAAAAACATCGTAAAGGCGCGCCTGGCGCTTGCAAAAGGTAAAAATTTGCACGATAAGCGCGAGACGATAAAGCGTAAAGAAGCCGACAAAGAAGCGCGTGCAGCGATGAAAAAATACGCTTAAGGAAAGCAGATGCCATACGTAAATATAAAAATCACAAAAGAAAAAGAGGCCGTAAGCGCCGAGCAAAAGCGCGCGCTCATAGCAGGCGTAACAAAGCTGCTGGGCGATACGCTAAAGCGCGACGCGAGCAGAACCGTCGTCGTGATAGAGGAAGTTAGCACCGACGACTACGGCTTTGGCGGCGAAAGCATAACCGAACTAAGATCAAAACAAGGAAAATAATATGAAAAAAACCATAAAGGCTATTTTTGCGGCTTTGGCCTGCGCGATATTTCTAGCAGGCTGCGGCGAGGACGAGACGGCAAAGGCTCCCGCAAAGATAGAAGGCTACAAAACGGGCGAGGAGATCGCGCTAAAGAGCGTGTTTGGCAAAGATCTCACGCTAAAGCGCGTCGATGGCGGCTTTGTTATCAAGGGCGAGGAAGATAAAATTTTGATGTTTGATATATTCGGCACGTTTTGTCCGCCGTGTCAAAAAGAAGCGCCCGATCTCACTAAATTTCAGATCGATAATCTAAACGACTTTACGATCGTAGCTCTCACGCACTTTGAAAACGTCACGAACGAATACGTCGTGGAAAATTTCGCGCAAAAATACAACGCCTTTTACTTTATCTCAAACGACATAAAGACCAACGACAGGCTTTCGGCTCAAATTTTAGAGGATATAAAATACGAGCGGCTTGAGAGCGTGCCGATAAAAATGGTGCTAAAAGGCGGCGTATATCAGGAACTAACCGACGTAGATAGCGGAAAATTCGGCGTGAAATACTACTTAGGCGGCATCCATCTAGACGCGATGACGAAAGATTACGAGAGAATAAAAAATGCCCGCTAAAACCGCCACCGAGCGGGAGCGAGACGTCGCCCTTAAGGAAAAACCCGAATTTCCGCGTAAATTTAAGGTTATTTTGTTAAACGACGACGTTACGAGCATGGATTTCGTGGTTAGCGTGCTGGTAGAGATTTTTAATTGCGATATGCAAAGCGCGGTAGCCGTGATGCTAAAAATACACAACGAAGGTAGCGGGGTGGCGGGCGTCTATACAAAAGAGATCGCCCAGACCAAGCAAGGAGAGACGCTAAAAGCCGCAGCCGCAGCGGGCTATCCGCTAAAGGCCGTCGTCGAGGAAGAGTAAGCCCGCAAAAACGGGCGCGCAAAAGGCGCAAAGAGGAGGAAATAATGTTTGACTCGGATTTAAGCTATCTTTTAGAAAAGGCCGGGCAGTTTGCCTACTCGAATTTTCACGAGTATCTAACCAGCGAGCACGTGCTTTTCGTGCTGGTAAATTTAAACGAAGAGACTAGAGATATCTTAGCCGACGCGGGGCTCACCGACGTCGAGGGGCTAAAAAGCGATCTAAAAAACTATCTTTTGCAAACCAACGAGCAAGTCCCGCACCACAAACAGCCACGCATGACGGTGCTTTTGGAGCAAATTTTTAAAGAGCTAAACACCGAGCTAAAGGATAAAAACGTCGGCATCAGGGATTTGCTCTTTAAAATCGCAGCCAGAGGCGACACGTACGGGGCTAAAATTTTAGAATTTTACGACGTCGATGCGCAAAAGATAAAACAGCGCGCAAAAGACGACGACAAGCAGGCTCGCACTAAAAGCTTCCAAAACCTCGCCAAATACTCGTCAAATTTAACCAAACTAGCCGCCGAGGGCAAGATCGATCCGATCATCGGGCGCGAAAACGAGCTAGCAAGGCTAATGCAAACGCTAAGCCGCCGCAAGAAAAATAATCCGATCTTAGTAGGCGAAGCGGGCGTGGGTAAAACCGCCGTAGTCGAGGGGCTCGCGCTAAAAATCGCAAGCGGCGAGGTGCCGCAGCGGCTAAAGCAGGCGCAAATTTTTGCCCTGGATATCGGCGCGATGATAGCGGGTACGAAATACCGCGGCGACTTTGAAAAGCGCCTAAAAGACGTGATGGACGAGGTTGCCGAGCAAGAAGACGCGATAGTTTTTATCGACGAGATCCACACGATCGTAGGTGCGGGAGCCACGAACGGCGGCGGGCTTGATATGTCAAATTTACTAAAGCCAGCGCTTGCAAACGGTTCGCTTCGCTGCATCGGAGCGACTACGTACGCGGAGTATCGCAGCTTTTTTGAAAAAGAAAAAGCCCTCTCGCGCAGATTTGCTAAAATCGACGTCGTAGAGCCGAGCGCGGACGAGAGCGTCGAGATCCTAAAAGGACTTCGCGCCAAATACGAGAGCTTTCACGGAGTCAAATTTAGCGACGAAATTTTAGCTAAAAGCGTAGAGCTAGCCAAAAAATACCTAAACGATAGATTTTTGCCCGATAGCGCCATCGATCTCATCGACGAGGTCGGCGCGGCCTTAGCCCTACAAAACAGAAGCAAAACCGTAAAAATCTCCGATCTAAGCGCGGTTTTGAGCAAGATGGCAAATATCCCCGATACCAATCTAAAATCGGACGCCGCGGCAAATTTGAAAAATCTAGCCCAAATGCTGAAGTCCGAAATTTTCGGCCAAGACGAGGCCGTAGATACGCTAGTAGCGGCGATCAAGCGCTCGTATGCGGGGCTAAAGCAACCAAACGCGCCAGTCGGTGTGTTTTTATTTACTGGATCAAGCGGCGTGGGCAAAAGCGAGCTAAGCGCGGCTCTAGCGCGAAATTTGGGCGTGCATTTCGAGCGATTTGATATGAGCGAGTACATGGAAAAACACAGTGTCTCGCGTCTCATCGGCGCGCCTCCGGGATATGTCGGGTTTGAAGAGGGCGGCATACTCACAAACGCCGTTAAAAAGCACCCTTATAGCGTGATTTTGTTTGACGAGATCGAAAAGGCCAGCGACGAGATGATAAACGTCTTTTTGCAAATTTTTGATGGCGCTAGCCTCACCGATAACACGGGCGCAAAGAGCGATTTTCGCAACGCCGTCATCATAATGAGCTCAAATTTGGGCTCAAAAGAGGCTCCGACGCTTGGCTTTAGCAAGGATGAAAGCGGCAAAGCGGACTCGGCGGTAAAGGGATTTTTCAGCCCCGAGTTTCGCAACCGCATCGATAAAATCGTGCATTTTAACGACCTTAGCGAGGACACGCTAAGCCTCATCGCGCAAAAGATAATTAACGAGATAAACTCAAGCCTCGCCGAGAAAAAAGTCGTCCTAAAAGCCTCCGCCGAAGCTAAAAAATACCTCTGGCAAAAGGGCTATAGCAAGGAATTTGGCGCGCGAAATCTAAAACGCCTAGTGCAAGACGAGATCTCGACCAAGCTTAGCGACGAGATACTTTTCGGCGCGCTAAAAAACGGCGGCGTCGCAAA
>CAUQRE010000145.1:0-4106 GCA_963520315.1 uncultured Campylobacter sp.
GGTGCGCCCTGATCCCTATAATCCTATCGTGCAGCTGCTCTACCGCCTCACCGAGCCCGTTTACGGCGCTATCCGCCGCGTGATACCGACGGTTTTTGGCGGTATAGATATAGCGCCTATTATCGTGCTTTTGTCGCTTCAGTTTATAGATAGATTCTTCGTAAGGCTCATGTTTGCGTACGCTGCTTAAATTTATCCTGCCCGCGATTTTTGCGGCGGCAGCGTTTGGCGGAGTTAAGAGCTTTGAGGAGATAAAAGACGAGCCTAAGGGGCTTGCTAAGGATTATTATTTTTATCGTCTTTTAACCGAAGGCGACTACACTAAGGAACAGGCACAGATTTTAAACAAAGACGTCTTTCGCCGAGCGGGCGTACTAGCAAAGAAACTGGCCGAAATTTTGCCCTCCAAAAAGACCAAAGGAAACTGCGACAGCGTAAGCGCGAAAAATATCCTAGACGCAAACGTAACCTGCCAAAAACAGCGCCTCAGAGTGCCTTTTATGATGAAGTTAAAAAAGGAGACGAGGCAAAAGCTGGCGGATAAATTTAAAGACTCCGATCCGCTTCTTTATCGTCGCTTGAGCTCGCTAAACGAAAAACACCCCGAGGATGAATTTGCCAAATTTAACGATACGGACGCGTTTTTGGTTTATTTTAACCAGTCTTCGCACAAGGATAAATTTGACAAGATATTTGACGCAAATTTTATAAATTCGCTCGCAGCTAAAAAAGAGTTTCACGTTCTAGCAAATGATTTGATAATCGATAAAAAATCGGCCAAATTTAGGCAAAATTTTCTCGCGATAAAAGAAACGGAGCTTGCTGGCAAGGACGCCTTTATGCTCGGCATCAACGCGGTCTTGTTAAATTCTCCAAAAGACGCGGCAAGGTTCTTTACTAGAGCGCAGGCAGCCTTTGAGAGGCAAGACCGCAAGGATAACGCAGTATTTTGGCTGTATCTGCTAAGCAATGACAGAAGCTATCTTGAGAAGCTAAATCAAAGCCGCGACGTAAATATCTATACTCTCTACGCAAACGAGCTAACCGGCGCAAGTCCGGCCGTAAACATCGTCACGCCGACGCCTACGAAAGAAAAGGTAGCGGACTACGACATAAAAGATCCGTTTTTGTGGCAAAAGACCTTTAAAATGATAAAAGAGATGAGTGCGCAGGACGCCGCAAAGCACTCCGAGACTTTTAATACCAAAGAGACGCTTGGGCACTATGCTTACTTGATGGAAAAAGCAAGCGGTTACAAGGATAGCTACTTCGTTATGCCGTTTGTTGATGAGCTGGAGGACGTAAATGCGACTAGAAAAGCGCTTCTTTACGCGATCGGCAGACAAGAGAGCCGCTTTATCCCGGCCGTCATCTCGACCTCTTATGCGCTCGGTATGATGCAGTTTATGCCGTTTTTGGCTAACCATATCGGCAAAAAAGAGCTGCAAATCCCAAATTTCGATCAGGACGATATGTTTGACCCGCGTCTTGCGTTAAAATTTGCGGATCATCATTTAAATTATTTGGAGAAATATCTCTACCATCCGCTTTTTGTAGCTTACGCGTATAACGGCGGTATAGGCTTTACCAAGAAGATGCTTCAGCGAGGCGACCTTTTTAACGAAGGCGAGTATGAGCCGTTTTTATCCATGGAGCTCGTACCCTTTGCCGAGAGTCGCGACTACGGCAAAAAGGTACTCGCAAACTACGTTATTTACCTAAGGCTTCTCCGTTCCAGTACATCGATTTCGACACTTTTTGAAAGCTTAAAGACGCCTTCTTTGACGGATAAATTTCGAAAGTAAGGTTGATTTTATCGCTTTTGATCTCCGGGGTGCTGACTTCAAAGTACTGCGCCCACGGAACCTCAAAGCTTACTTTTTGCAAAAGCGGATCGTTTGCGGCTAGGCGTCTAACTAGGATGCCTTGCTGCAAGTCGTTTGCCGTGAAGCTCTCCTCTAAAATTTTAACCTCTTTAGGATGCACGGCCACGACGAATTTCTCTCTTTTTTGTTCGCCCGCAAGCTCGCTATAGATCGGATTTAGATAAGTCGCGACGATTAGGATGTTAGTCTTTTCATCTATAATCTCGGACTTGCTTGTGTAAGCTAAAAGCTCGTTTTTTAGCGGTTCGTGGATATATTTTTTATCCGCGCAACCGACTAACGCCAAAATAAAACTTAAGAAAAATACGCTCTTTTTCATTTTAAAACCTCTTTAAATTTGGCGCTATTTTAGATAAATTTTGCTTTTAAAAAGCCTAAATTTGCTATAATCGGCGTAAATTTTGAAAATTCGGAGAAAAATGAAGAAAGCGGCAATGGCTTTTTCAGGGCCTTCAAATAGCGGTAAAACCACGCTTATTTTAAAGGTCGCCAAAAAATTTATAGATGACGGGCTAAAAGTCGTGATCATCAAACACGACCCGGGCGATAAAGCTAGATTTGACGTCGAGGGTAAGGATAGCTATAAATTTAGCCAAATAGGCGCCGAGGTTGCGGTCATGAGTCCGACGCGCACGACCTTTTTCTCGCAAGAGAGCAAGAGCGTGGAGGACGTCGTAGCGATGGCGGGCGAATTTGACTTGCTACTGGTAGAAGGGCTAAAGACCCTGCCGCTACCGCGCATTAGCGTATTTAAGGACGAGATAAACGAGGATTATCTTAGCTTTTCAAACGCGATCGCAAGCTATAGAAAAGACTACGAGATCGATAAGCCAAACTTCGATCTAGACGACACGCAGGCTATCTGCGAGTGGATACTAAAAAACGCAAAGGTTTTAAAATGAACGAAATTTTTGAAACGATTAAAAAAATCGCCGTAAAAATCGGCGAGGAGATAAAATACGCCGATCTAGGATACACCGATCACGCCAACGCAACGGGCGATACGCAGCTAAAGCTAGACGTGAGAAGCGACGAGATCATCACGGCCGAGTTTGCGAATTTAGCCTGCATAAAAGCGCTCGTTAGCGAAGAAAAAGAGGACATGCTAGCTCTAAACGAGGAGGCGAAATTTATCGTCGCCTACGATCCGCTAGACGGCTCTAGCCTAGTGGACGTAAATTTTTCTATTGGCTCGATTTTCGGCATTTACGAAAACGAGCTAACGCCGCAAAATCTAAAAGCCGCAGCCTATATCATCTACGGCCCGCGCCTTGAGCTCGTTCTTTGCACGGATAGAACCGCGCCAGCGTTTTTTCGCTTGGATAAAGACGGCGAGTTTAGGTTTATCAGATACCTCGCTCTAGCTCAAAAAGGCAAGCTAAACGCCACCGGCGCTACGCAAAAAGGCTGGAGCGAAACTCACGCTAAATTTATCCGCGAGCTGTTTTTGCAGGGATATCGCCTCAGATACTCGGGCGCCATGGTGAGCGACCTGCATCAAATTTTACTAAAAGGCGGCGGACTTTTTAGCTATCCTGCCACGACCGACGCGCCAAATGGCAAGCTAAGAGCGCTATTTGAGGTGCTGCCGTTTGCCTTCATCTACGAGCGCGCAGGCGGTGCTACTAGCGACGGATACTCGGCAACGCTTTTTGATATGAAAGTGGAAAAAATCCATCAAACCACGCCTTGCTTTTTCGGCTCCAAAGACGAGATAAATTTACTGCATAAATTTTACGGAAGCGCGAAATGAGCGAGCACGCCGTAGAGCATGACGTAGCTCAAAAGGACGAATTTGAGCTAGAGCTTGATCGCCAAAGAGAAATTTTACAAGCTTGCCAGCGCGAAAAAGATCTAAACTCGTGCTTTGCCTGCGAGGCGATGTTTGAGTGCAAAACCCGCAAAAACTACGTAGATGCCGTATATAGCTCGATGTCCAAAGGCGATGGCGGCGGATTTGATTTTTAAATTTAAAAAGGAAAGATATGAACACGACTTATATTACGACTCCTATTTATTACGTAAACGACGTGCCGCACATCGGACACGCCTACACGACCGTGATCGCAGATACGGTAGCGAGATTTGCGAGGCTAAAGGGCGATGATACGTACTTTATGACGGGCACCGACGAGCACGGGCAAAAGATCGAGCAAGCCGCCGCAAAAAAGGGCTATACGCCGCAAGCCTACGCCGATGAGATAAGTGCGAAATTTAGGG
>CAUQRE010000146.1:0-4102 GCA_963520315.1 uncultured Campylobacter sp.
AAGGCGTAGATAAATCCATCGTAAGCGCGGATTTTGGTGCTAGCAGGGAATCTTCATTGTCGGAGCCGACGTCAAATTTAACCGTTTTATTGGCATACTGGGCGCTTGTTATTACGGCTGATTTTACCTGTTCGTTCTCGTAGGTTACGTCTACGGTTTTATCGTTTTTACTATACATGTCGTCTTGGATCGTTTGTTTTATGAGCTTGCCCGATGCGTCGTAGGCCTTGGTTACGGTTTCTATGACTCTGCCGCCTTCATTGTTATTTAGGCTTTTTATAACCTCGACGTTTGGAGTAGTTTTGTCTATCTCGTAGACTTTAGCTCTGCTTTGCCAGCCGGTTGCGTTTATCGGCTTGTCGTTTTTATCAAAAAACACTCCGTCTGCAAATTTAAATCCGCTATTTTCGTCTTGCTCTTTTTCAAAAACGATTTGATATTTTTTCGTAGAGCTAGCCTCGTATTCCCAAATTTTACTTTTTCCGCCGGTCGCGTCTTTGGCTACCGCGTTTTGGAAAGTGGACGGAGTAGGAACTGTAAAATCAGGCGTTAGTTTGTTATAGATCGATGTCGCGCCGTCTTTTAACTGTTTAAAATTACTTCTATACTCGACGTTTTTTATCTCTATCAAGGTATCGCTACCCTCTTGATAGCCCTCTTTGCCGTCCGTATTTAGCGCCATATAGGCATTAAATTTGTCTTCGCCTACGTTTTGCAAGAAATACTGCGCCTTACCGACTCCAAGCGTAGATAGCTTTTCCTCGATGTTTTGCAGATTTACGCCGTCTTGGGCTTTTGATAGTTCGGTGATATTTGACGGGAGCGTGATTTTATCTTGAGCGTTATCTAGTATGCCAAACTCCGAGCCGTTTGCTAGGTTGCCGGTTTGAGCGTCTATGCTTATTTTTTTTAGATTCGCATTTTCTCGAAGCGTTTGAGGTATATCAAAATTATCGACTCCGTAGTTGTTGTGAGTAGTGTATGCAGCCTTTGACACTAGTTTTACGTCGTCTGAAAATCGCCCTTCGTACGCCCTATATACAACTTCGTCTTTTCCGATATCAGCCGTCCATTTCGTATCTAGTGCGCTATCTGTTACGGTAACCTTGCCTTTATAGTTAAAGTGCGGATTAAGGATACTTAGATGCTCGGGCGAGTTTGCGTTTAGATATAGCGTGCCTTTGTAGTCTAGATTTTCGCTATCTTTGCTAACTTCAAAGTTTATATCGGTATTTGCGTACTCGGGGTCGGTTTTTACGGCATTGCTTAGCTTGCCGTCTTCGTAAGATAGAGTGAGTTTTTCGCCGCTGGATCTTTCTAATATTTTTTCCTCTAGCGCGCCTTTTTCGTCAAATTTATCTCTAACGATATCGCCTGATTTCGAGGTGCTTGGAGTGTACTCTTCGGTCACTTTGTAGCCGCCTTTTTCATAGATTTTATAGGCTTTGATCTTGTAGTCTTTGATCATATTTTCGCCGTTATAAAATTTACCGTCCGGCATATCGACTTTTATATCCGAGTTTTCGGGCTGAGCGTCTCTTTTGCCAAATTGTATTTTATATGTTATTCCGGTGCTATCGTTTACGTATTCCCAAGTAAAAGCCTTACCGTCTTTTACGTCGGTAGGAGTCATAGCCGCTTTGCCCGTTTTTTCCTCGACTTTATAGACGTTGTTATCTTTATCGTCCTGCGATACTAGGTCTTTTATGACGTCATACTGGGCTTTTATTAGCTTTATCTCGCTGTTATCGGAGCTATCTAGGGTTTTGACGCTATCTATGAGAGATTTTATTTGATCGAAGTTTTTAACGATATTTGCCGAAGTATCTTTTAGCGTAAATTTATCGCCTCTTGCGATTTTATGTTTTAAAGATACGAAAGTAGCGATATCTAGCGTAAAATCCTTGCTATCGTCTATAAAAAATTTCTCTACGGACGCGCTTTTTATCAGATCTAAATGATCTTTGGTCGCGTTTTGTAGCCAAATTTTACCTTCGGAAATTTTATCTAGTAGTTTTACGGAGGTTTTGTTCGCGTCTAAAGTGAAGCTTCCGCTAAATTTGATCGATAAAACGTATTTTAAATTTGATGCGATTTTATCTATGTTACTTTGTATATTTCCGGCTTCATCCTCTATAGTAAACGAAGTGTTTTTGTCCACGTGGCGTGCGATTTTTTTCAAAAATGTCTTAACGTCAACTTTTTCTATGGTCGGTTTTGGATCCGGATTTGGGAGCGGTTTTGGACTTGGGGTCACAGAGTAGTCTTTATCGTAGTTTGGAAATTCTTTTTTTATCTCGCTTTGGCTCTTGCCCGTTACCTGCGATATTACCGATATTTTGTCGTTTTTACTTAGCGACTCGTCTAGTTTTGCTCCGTTTAGGGTCAAATTTGATTTATTGCTTAGGATAGCGTTTTTTATATCTTCGGCAGAGGATGTTTCCGTTACCGCCTCGTTTATTCTATCGGCCATGACGTTTGATGCGATTATTTTATTTATCAGCATTTTATGGGCGTTTCTCGTAGCGGCATCCGCGCTTTGCGCATGGATTGGATTTAGCGCCGCCTTTAAAATCTCGCTTACGACGTGGCCTCTATCATTTGTGTCATTGAGCATTTTTACCCAGCCGGCTTTACCGCCCAGATCGGTATTTTCATCCTTGTTTAGCAAAGTAGCGTAAATATGCTTGATAAAATTTTCATTGCTCTCTAGGCTTTTGCCGAAAAATTCCTTCGATGCCGTCGTATCTAACATCAAATTTGCAACGCTGGATAATTTTAAATTATTTGCGTTTGCCGATTTTAGCCAGGCTTCATTGCCTGCGCCTTCGCTAGCTCTACCGAATAGAGCTACGTAAAGTCCTGAAATTTGAGACTGAGTTAAAGACATTTTCACACCTTTGGGTTAAATTTTTTAAATATTTGTGCTTAATATTTAAAATTTTATTATTATATAGTATAAATATAAAAATAAAACTTAAGCTTAAAATAAAATATCAAATACGCGGTACAGGAAATTTATATCGTAAATTTCCTGTATTTTACGCAAGAGAAGCGGCGTTAGAAATGTTTTTGCAGAAAAAGATGTTTTTAAATTTAACGGCGGCAAGTTGTGATTTGATTTTCTAAAATAGTTTTTAATCTCCCGAATATTTTTACGAAATCTAATGTTTGACCTATGTGATTTACTTGCCAAAAAGCTTTCTTATAGCGCCCAAAAAGCCGCCCGAGCCTTCGTTTTTGTCGCTTTCATTTTTCTTTTTATCCAGCTTCATCGCTTCGCTTAGCTGCTTAGTCGCCGTATCGGCGTAGATAAACGCGCCTTGGGGGTCGCAGTTAAAAAGATTTGAGTAGCACTCGGAGCTATTTAGATCAAGCGGGTTTGGCATAATGACGTCGGTTGCCTCAAGCAGTCCGTAGCCGCCCTCTACGCTAAATTTAACCGCGCTCAAAAATGCAGGCAAATTTTGCGCGTAAAACTCGTCCGTTTTGCGCTTGATCTCGCCGCCTGCGTTGTAGTCCTGCCAAAATTTAGCCAAATTTACCGCGCTTATAAACGCGCCCGATGAGTAGCTTCCGTCAAATTCGCCTGTAAATTTAGCTTTTATTTCAGGCGGTATAACGCCGCTTATATCGCTTAGATACTGCTTAAATTCGCCGTGCTCCTGCGCCAAAAAGCAAAACGCCGTACCGCGCGTGTAGAAGTATTTTCTAAAAAATCCCTGCACGGCGGCGAGTATGTAGCCATGGCTGACCGAAAAGCTCTCGTCATCTTTGGTTTCAAGCGCGACTTTTAGGGTATCGATGTATTTTTGTGCGTAAAAATCCTCTATGCCGTACTCTTTTGAAAGCCTTTGGGCGACCGACCAGTCGCCGTCTCTCGCGCTTTTTAATGCGTCAAAATACCACTGCTTTATCTCGCTTTCGTTGATCGGATGATAGCTCACGTCGTAGCCCATTTTGGCTCCTTTTTAGGTGGATTTTTCTAAATTTATACGGATCGAAATTGATTTACGCGTATAAAATCGACCCCAAACGAATCATATTCGAGCCGCATTTTATCGCTAGCTCAAAATCCCCGCTCATGCCCATCGAGCAAATC
>CAUQRE010000147.1:0-4095 GCA_963520315.1 uncultured Campylobacter sp.
GCTGATGGGCTATATGTTCGGCGTCGCGCTACCGGGGCTTTTTAACCGCCTTAGTCTTGAGTACTGGGGACTTTACCCCGTTTTTTCGATGGCCTGGGTCATGCTTTTATACGTGCTAGCGGGTAAGGTCGGCGGCAATGGCTTTCTTGCCGTATATATCGCGGGAATGTTTATAAACAAAAAAGAGTTCGCGCATAAGAAAAATTTGATCGGTTTTCACGACGGTATCGCGTGGACGATGCAGATCGTTATCTTTTTGACGCTGGGACTTTTGGTAAATCCTTCCCAGCTGCCGGCCGTCGCGCTTGCGGGCGCCGTGGTCGCGTTTTGGATCATGTTCGTCGCGCGTCCTATTGGCGTTTTTCTCTCGCTTTTGCTTTCTAGATACAATATCAAAGAAAAGATGTTTATCTCGTGGGTCGGACTTCGCGGCGTCGTTCCTATCGTACTTGCGACCTATCCGTTCGGGGCAAATTTGCCAAACTCGGAGCTCATTTTTAACACGATATTTTTCGTAGTATTCGTCTCGATCATCATCCAGGGCATGACGCTAGAAAAGGTCGCGCAAAAATGCGGCGTCAAAGAAGAAGCCGTGCCAAAAGAAGTTGAGATGTCGAATTTGCCGATCTTTTATCACACTTTGCGCCAGCACACCATACGCTTTGACTCCGAAGTCGTGGGCAAAAACCTAGCCGAGCTTGAGCTGCCTAGCGACTTTTTGGTACTGCTCATCAAGCGCAAGGGCGAATACATCAAACCGACGGGCTCATCGGTGTTTGAGGATGGCGACTTGCTACTGATCCAGTGCGAGGACGAAAACAAATACAACGAAACCTTAAAAACGTTTACGGCGTAAATTTGCCGCCGTTTGCGTAAAATTTAAAGAAAGGATTTGACTTTATCTACATTTTCAAGCGCATTTCGTAGAATAAGAAATAAAAGAGGACTTAACAAAAATAAAGAGAAAGGCGTTAAATATAAAAATAAAGGACTCTCTTTGTGAAGTAGAGTTTAGATATAATAACAGCAAAGACACAAAAACTTTCTATCATATTTTACTAAAGATGATAAGAGGTCTTATAAGTAGCAAGTCGAAGTCGCGGCTAAAAATCAGCTTAGCTTATCTTGAACTAAATTCTATTTTTGCAGGATTACATTCTTTGTCGATTTTGCATTTTTCAAATTTTTCTAGCACTTTATCAAAAAATTCTTTATTATGTGCTAAATCACGTGTTTTTGTTGCGTATTTGATTACTTCATCTATATCAAGAAAGTATTTTTGATATGTTATTGCACTAAATAGACAAGCTTCTGCAATTTTACCCATGTCACAAGCCCTCGTTAATCTTTTTAACCCATCAGGAATTTTGTATGTCGCAGCTAAGATTCTCCCAGTTAAAGAGCAAACGACAAAATTACCAATCTCGTTATTTTTAAAGCAATACTCATCTGATATCTCTAATATCTTTTGGCAAGAACTATATTTACCATTACCCATATCACATTCTTTGATTGATTTTACAATTTCTTTCGTATAAATTTTATCACAGCCTTCGTATGAGTAAATTGGATAACAAGAACCTGCAATTTTTTTTATTTCTTTAGTAGATAATCTTAAAAAATTATCATTAAAAATTTGAAGTTTAATATCTTGTTCTGCAAGTAATATTT
The DNA here is from genome assembly GCA_963520315.1 of uncultured Campylobacter sp. Classification (GTDB taxonomy): domain Bacteria; phylum Campylobacterota; class Campylobacteria; order Campylobacterales; family Campylobacteraceae; genus Campylobacter_A. The sequence continues at coordinate 1,672 of CAUQRE010000147.1, forward strand.
GGCTAAAATATAAACATAAGATTGGCAATAAAAAAATTTTTTTCATCTATAATCCTTCTTTTTTATGGTAAAAAATTTATCCTAGCTGGGTTGCATTCCTTGTCTGCTTTGCACTCATTCAATTTTTTAAGCATACTGTCTAAAATTTCTTTATCAACTGCTAAATTACGTGCTGCTGTCATATATCTTACTACCTCATCTACATCTAAGGAGTAATATAGCAATGCCATTGCGTAATTTAGGCATGACTCTCCTATTTTTCCTTCATTACAGGCCCTTGCTAGTCGCTCTAAGCCCATAGAAAATTTATTCGTTTTTATCAAAATATTTCCAGATAAATTACATGCTAAGAAATTTTCCATCCCATCTTGCTGATAACAACTTGTATCCGATATTTTTAATAATTTTTGACAAGCACTATACTTTCCGTCGCCCTCATTGCATTCTTTTATCAGCTGTGAAATTTCTTTTGTATAAATTTTGTCGCAACTCTTGTATGCATATAATGCATCGCACTTGCTTAATGCAGTCGCGAGCTCTATTCGAGGCGTCTTAAAAAAATTATCGTTTAAAATTTTTGGATTTGCATAGAGGATTTGGCTAAAACTTAAGCACAAAATAAATAACAAAAATGTTTTTTTCATTTGATTTCCTTAAGAAATAATATTTCAAATTTAACTCTCTTTACTCCAAAGCCTGTGCGAGATCGGCGATGAGGTCGTCTGCGTTTTCTAGGCCGACGCTGATTCTGATTAGCTCCTTTGTTATGCCGGCTTTGATTAGCTCCTCGGCGGAGAGCTGCTGGTGCGTGGTGGATGCGGGGTGCGTGATGAGCGACTTTGAGTCGCCGATATTTACGACTATTTTAAAGAGCTTTACTTTGCTAAGCATCTTTACGGCGCGCTCATAGCTATCGGTTTCAAAGCACATTAGCCCGCTAGCCATGCCGTCCTTAAAGTATTTTTGCGCCTTTTCGTGCTCCGGATCGCTTTTTAGCGTCGGATAGGTCACGCGTTTTACGTATTTGTGCGAGTTTAAAAACTCGGCGATTTTGCGCGCATTTTGCGAGTGCCTCTCGATACGAACGCTTAACGTCTCAAGCCCCTGAATGAGCTGCCAAGAGTTAAAAGGCGAGATCGTAGCGCCTATATCGCGCACCAAAGCTACCCTCATACGAAGCGTATAGATGTCGAATTTACCCGCCATCTGAGCGTAAACTAGTCCGTGATAGCTTTCATCAGGCACGTTAAAGTGCGCGTATCTGGCGTTGCCGACTAGCTTGGCGTTTAAATTTTTGCTAGCTACGACTGCGCCCGCTAGGCTTAGGCCCTGGCCGCAGATATATTTGCTAGCGCTATGCACGACGACGTCGATGCCGTGATTTAGCGGTTGGAAAATAATCGGCGTAGGCACGGTGTTATCTGCGATCGTTACGACGCCGTGCTTGTCCGCTATCTCGACGATTTTTTTAAAATTCGGGATTGCGATTTGCGGGTTTGATAGCGTCTCGAAAAATATCGCGCGCGTTTTGTCGTCTATCAAATTTTCAAGATCGTCCGCACTGTCGCTATCAAACACCCGCGCCTCGATACCGAAGCGCTTAAGCGTATGCATGAAAAGAACCATCGTCCCGCCGTAAATTTTCTTTGCCACGACGATGTTGTCGCCGACTGCGGCTAAATTCGCGATCGAGTAAAAAATCGCCGACTGACCGCTAGCCGTCACGATAGAGGCCGAGCCCTCCTCGAGCGCGGCTATACGGCTCTCTAGCACGTCCGTCGTCGGGTTGCCCAGCCTCGTGTAGATGTGGCCGGGGTCTTCTAGCGCAAACCTCGCCGCAGCCGCCTCGGCGCTACCGAAATCATAAGCCGTAGTCTGGTAAATCGGCACCGCCATGGCGCCAGGACCTGCCTTAGTGTCGTAGCCGTAGTGCGTGGCGATCGTCTCTTTTTGCATGTGTCTCTCCTTGTAAAATTTGCGCGCATTATAACCGCTAAAAGTTTAAATTGGTATAATTGGGCTTTTGAAAGGAAAAAATGGCTGAACAAAACGATAAATTTAAGCGCGTAAAATACCTGCGCGGTCTGGAAAAGTTTGTAAAATCCGCGATTAGCGGCCTAAAGCGCGAGGATTTCGACGACGCTCAGTTTCGCGCTAGAGCGGCTAAAAACGCTGAAATTTTACGAAAAATAGAACCGGTATTTTTAGATAGCCCGTATGCTAAATCTTTAGAAAATTTCGCGAATTTAGTGATAAATCAGATGCCGCGATGTCAGCTTATAGCCTTTGCTAATGCGCTAGAAAAGCTAAAAAACCAAAAAACCTACAAAAAAGAAAAACACAAAAAAAACTATAAGGACGAAGAGTGAAATGCGTGATATTTGACATGGATGGCTCGCTCATAGATAGCGCAAAAGCCATCTG
>CAUQRE010000148.1:0-4077 GCA_963520315.1 uncultured Campylobacter sp.
CAAGCAAAGCGGATTTATAAAATCTAGCGAGTGCATTAGCTGCGGACGCTGTATCGACGTTTGCGGCGACGATGCTTTAAAATTTAACATTAGAAATTTAAAGGAGAAAAATCAATGAAGGCGAGAATTTTGGCGGGATTGGCATGCGCCGTCCTCATATTTTCGGGCTGTGCCGAAGCTAAAGAAGAGCAAAAATCATCTAGCTCCGCGCAAACTCAAAAAACGGAGCAGATAAAAACCAACTCCGATAAAAAAGAAAAAGTAAAGCTAAAAGACGGTAAAGACGCCAAAGACCTAAATATCTTGCGCGCCGCTAACGACGTTATCGACGAAGACGATATAAAACTAGCCGATATCAACTGGACCAAACCTGCCGCGGGCGAATCAAAAAGATATGACCGCTCTTTTGAAAACGCTCCGCCGCTAATCCCTCATGATTTAGAAGGGCTCATCCCTATCACGGCGGACAATAATATGTGCGTTAGCTGCCATATGCCAGAAGTCGCAAAAGACGTCGGTGCGACCCCGATTCCTAAATCGCACCTTTATAGCATAAGGAATAAAAAAGACCTTGAGGGCAAGCTTAGCGACGACCGCTTTAACTGCACTACGTGCCACGTACCGCAGGCTAACGTAGAGGCTAAATTTAAAAATAACTTTAAGCCTGAGTATCGCGACGCAAACTCGACAAGTCGCTCAAACCTCCTTGACGTGCTAAACGAGGGCGTCAGATAATGACGGCGGACGCTTCGAGGCGTAAAATTTTTTCTAAAATTTTGGGCGGTAAACCCGCTCAAAATTTCATCGCACCGCCTTATTTTTGCGGCGAATTTGATTGTGCGGGCTGCGACGCGCCTTGCGTTAGCGCCTGTGAAAAAGAGCTTTTAAGCTTTGAAAACGAGAGAGTAAATTTTAAATTTAAATCCTTTGGCTGCGATTTTTGCGAAAAATGCGCGCTAGCTTGCGAGGATGCGGGACGAGAGGTTTTAAATTTAAAATTTTCTTCTAAAATCCAAGCCAAATTTTCCATCGACGTAAATGCCTGCCTTGCTTGGAACGGCACGATTTGTTGTAGCTGCCAAGATATTTGTAAATTTAGGGCGATTGATTTTTTCGGAGTTTTTCGTCCGAGTATAAATCAAAAATGCGTCGGCTGCGCGCAGTGTATGGAGGTTTGCTTCGTGAATTCTATCAAAATGGAGGCATTATGAAAAAAGTTATTTTATTTTTTACGGCTTTTTTTTGTTTAAATTTTACGAATTTATCGGCTACGTCGCTTGAAATTTCGCAGCCAGATAAATCGATAAAAGCGGGCGCAAACGTTATAAGCTCGAATTTGATAGATGAAATTTTATATCTAGGCACGGACGGCGGCGAGCTTGATATCTACGATATAAAAGCGGGCGAATTTTTAGAACCGATTAAATTTCGCACGGTAAAAACGCATTTTAGCGACGCGGAACCGGCTAAAATTTTTAGCATCGACCGCCTTGGCGACGCGCTTTTGGTTTTAGCCGAGATGGATTATAGCGAGCGGTATTTATACGTTTTTAAAAAAGAAGGCGCCGGCTGGAGCGAGGCTAGCAATATGCGTTTAGAAAATAAATCCGCCAAAAAAGCCTTTTTTATCGACGCGAAAACCGCCGTCGTATCGGATTTTGGCAATGAAATTTATCTCATCGACCTAGATAGCAAAAAAGCCGTCTTTAAACATAAATTTTCAATCGCTCTCTACGTGGATTTTGAAATAAACGAAACCCGCGATAAAATCGCCATCGGAGCCGAAAGCGGCGTGATTTATATCTATAATCTAAAAACGCGCCAGACGGAGCAGACGCTAAATTTCTTTAAAGACAATATGTACGACATCGACTATAAAAACGGCGTCGTTTCGGTCGGAAGTATCGACAAGCAAGCTGGCGTTTATAACGGCGAGACGAGTTATTTTAAGGCGGATTTTATCGTTTATGCGACCGCGCTTAGCCCTAGCGGCAAAAGCCTAGCGTTTATGAACGGCGAGCAAAGCGACGTGTCAGTTTACGACGTAGCAAGCAAGAAAAAACTCGCTACCGTAAAGACGGGACAGCAAATTTTAAACGGACTTTATCTCTCAGACGGAGGCAGGCTAATTAGCGTCGCATACGAAAAAGAAGTTAAATTTTGGAGCGTAAAATGAATATATCAAGTCTGGTCGTCTATAAAAAAGAGGGCGCAAGCGAGCAGGAAATAATCTCGCAAATAGAGCAAGTAAAGGGCTGCGAGGTCGTCGCCGCGCAGGAAGGCAAGATCGTGGTTGTGATGAGCGTGGAAAATTTAGACGAGGAGATAAACCGCTTTAAGACGCTTGAAAGACTTGATGGCGTTAGCGGTGCGGCGATGATTTATAGCTACCAAGAAGACCTCGCCGCCGATATAGAAAGCGTCAAAAAAAGCGGCAAGATAAGCGATATACTGCTCGATGAAAACATCGACGCGAAGGATATCGTATACAATGGTCACGTCGGCGATAGGGTAAAATAAATTTGCCCCTTAACTTTATTCTAATTTTGACGATATATAATGCATAATAAAATTTAAAGGACAACGTATGCAAACTGGTATAAACGCTCTACGCCAAAATCCATATACGCCGCAAGCTCAAGATAGCAAGGAAGCGGTAAATTCGGATCAAAAAAAGATACAGGAATCTTACGCAAATATCGACGCAAAGCAGCTGACAAATAGCTATTTGGCTCATTTTCAAGATATCGCGGACTCAAATTCGAACTCAAATCTTTTATCTCAAGTTTGGACGTTTAGCGGTTCGGCAAATTTTAGCGATGTATCCGGCTCTCAAAGCAAAAGCGCAAATTTTCTCGAAGATATCTTATCAGCCGTTGATTTTAAGACGATAGGCTACGAGGGCAAACCTATATGGCAACTAAGCCAGGGCGAAGCTAGCGATTTGGTTAGTGAGAACGGATTTTTCGGCATTTCAAATACTGCGGATAGGATTTCAAATTTTATTATTAACGCCGCCGGAGACGATCTGGAAAAATTACAAGCGGGAAAAGAAGGCATGCAAAGAGGCTTTAAAGAGGCAGAAAAAATTTGGGGCGGCAAGTTGCCTGAAATTTCTCAAAAAACTATAGAAAAGGCCACGCAAAGTATAGATAAAAGAATAGCCGAACTCGGCGGGAACGTCCTTAGTGTTCAAGCTTAAATTTATAACCCTAACGGCAATTTCGCTCGCGATAAGCGGCTGTTCGTGGTCGTCCGGTAATGCGCCCGCGCCAAAAAAGATAAATCAAAAACCACCCGTTCAAAAACCGGCTCTAAACGGTTCTTTGCGCGGAGTAATACTAGACGTAGCCTATCAAGACGGTAAATATTGCTACGATATCAGCTCTATCGACGCCTCAAACGGTAAACTGCCAAGCGGCAAATATTGCGGAGGTAGGTTGTATTTCTCAGCCGGCGATACGGTTTACGTCAGAGTATCAAATAACTATATTGCCGATATGATATTTATAAAAAGCGGCGATAGTCGTAAAACCGCGATACGTAAAACTAAGCAAAAAGTAGCCGCAAAAAAAACGCTAAAGCAAGAACCGACGAAAAAAATCGTAATCGACGTGCCTAAAAGCGAAAATATCAGCTTTGATTAGCCATTGATTTACCGAAATATTTTATAATTCTGGCAAGCAATCAAAGTTAGAACTCCTTTTAGAAAGGGGATGTGTATCCCCTTTTTTATTTTAAAATCCTTTTTTTATTTATCACTTTTAAGTTTTATCCTTAATTTATATACATTGATAATATCTAGTATCAATAATATCGTGCAAAATGCCGTATTTTTGCCTAAATTTACTCTAGGTATATAAAATTTTATTATTAAGCTTGTAATGCTAGGTTTTGTGCTAAAATTACGCTAATCAACTTTTATGAAGGAGAACTTATGAAACTCGCTAAAATTTCTTTAGCTGCTTTGGTTGCGCTAGGCGCTTTCTCTACTTTAAATGCTACTCCGCTTGAAGAAGCTATTAAAGATGTAGATTTTTCTGGATTTGCAAGATATAGATATAATCACAATAAAGT
>CAUQRE010000149.1:0-4068 GCA_963520315.1 uncultured Campylobacter sp.
ACTAGAAAACTACAAAAAAGCCTTTGCAAGGCGTGTTTACGAGCATTTTATAGCTAAATTCGCTCCAGCCGTAAACCGTAAAATAAACCGCGTCGTCGTGCGCAAAATGACCACTCGCTGGGGTAGCTGCAACTCGCGCAAAGGCTATATAAACTTAAGCCTAAATTTGATCGAAAAAGCCCCCGAACTAGTCGAATACGTCGTGCTTCACGAGCTAACCCACCTAATCTATCCCCACCATCAAAAAAGTTTTTACGACTTCATCGCCGCCTTGATGCCCGATTTTAGATCGCGAGAAAAACGGCTAAACAAAAAATAATTTTAAATATGCTAAAATAGAATATTTTTAATTTAAAGGGAGATAATGAAAAAACTTCTAATGCTAGTTGCCGCGGTTTTTGCTCTGGGCGGCGATTTCGAGGACGGCATAAAAGCCTACGAAAGCTCAAATTTAGCCGTAGCTCGCGACAAATTCGTATCCGCTTGCGATGCAAACAATGCGCAGGCCTGCGCAAGAGCCGGTGCGCTCTATCAACTAGGCAAAGATATATTGCCCGATCCTAAAAAAGCGCTTGAGCTATACGAAAAAGGCTGTGAACTAGGCGCTAAAGAGGCCTGCTCGGGCGCCGGCGGGATATACGTGTCTAGCGACAAAGAAAAGGCGCGCGCGTTGCTAAATAAAAGCTGCGAACTAGGCGACGGATTTGCGTGCGCGACGGTAGGTTCGTATCTACTAGAAGAGAAAAAATTTAAAGACGCCTACGCTCTTTTTGAGAAGGCTTGCGAGCTAAAAGATAAGCTAGGATGCGAATTTGCAGGCGATCTAAAACGCTCAAAAAGACTTTAATTTTCCTTACTCGGGTTAAATTCGGCAATCAAATTTAACCCAAACCCATCTTTCTTTCATCCGCAACGCCAACTTAAATTTATGAAAAGCAAAGCAAGAAACCAGGCTAAATTTTAAGAGATAGCAACGGTCGTAGAATAAAAAAGCGCAGGCTTTAATCGCCTACGCCGACTCTCTTTTCCGCTTTATTTCTTATCCAGCCAAACGCGAATAACGCCGCATAAAGCGAAACGCCTATCGCGTAAGACACGTATTCGTTGGCGATAAAAGGGATATATTTAGCGCACATATTAGGCACCAAGGTTAGCGGCGCGACAGCCAAAAGCAATGCGCGCTCAAGCATGCTTACGCGTTTAACGAAATACCCCTGAAGCGCCGAAGAAAAGGCAAACATACCCACTAGCGCCGTACCGAAAATCAGCGCCATCTCTAGCGGATTTGTTATCCACACTATACCTTTTGCGTCGTTTGGGTTTGTGGCGTCTACGCTTTCTATCAAAAGCAGCTTGTTATTAAACACGAACGAAAAGGGCAAAATCGTCGTGCGTAGGTCGTAAAAAAAGCCCTGCATACCCACGGTTACGGGGTTTGCTTTGGCGATACCGGCCGCAGCGTATGCCGCGATGCCAACAGGCGGCGTATCGTCGGCTAGGATGCCGAAATAAAAGACGAAAAGATGCACGGCGATAGCGGGGATGAGAAAGCCGTTTTTGTGCGCCAAAAACAAAATAACCGGCGCGACTAGTGAGCTAACGACGATGTAGTTTGCGGTGGTCGGCAAGCCCATACCTAGTATCAGCGACATTATCGCCGTGAGAAAGAGGATGAGCACGATGTTGTTGCCGGCTAAATTTTCCACGACTTCAGACAGCACCTGCCCGATACCCGTTAGCGAGATAGAGCCCACGATGATGCCTGCTAAACCCGTAGCTATCGCGATCGTAGTCATACTTTTAGCCGCCGTTACCATCGCCCAAAATATATCCGTAAAACCAACGATAAAGTCCTCTGCACCGACGTCCTCGCCGTGAGCCGTTTTTCTAACGGGCTCTTGAAAAAGGATAATCAAAAATAGCACGCAAATAGCGTTAAAGGCTGCCGAAATCGGCGATTCGTTTTCGATTAGCAAGGTATAGAGCAAAACCAAAATCGGGATGAGATAGTGCAGTCCGCTCACGAAAATTTTAAGCTTTGACACGCCTGCGCCCTGCTTCATACCTTTTAGCCCGAGCTTACAGCTCTCAAGGTGTACGATAAAAAACAGCGACATATAGCACACGAATGCAGGAATCACGGCCGCGATCATGACGTTTGTATAGCTAAGCCCCAAAAACTCGGCGATGATAAAGGCCGCCGCGCCCATGATAGGCGGCATTAGCTGACCGTTTACGCCAGCAGCCACCTCGATAGCGCCCGCTTTGGTGCTGGTTAGACCCGCCTTTTTCATTAGCGGGATCGTAAACGTGCCCACCGTTACGACGTTTGCCGTGGAGCTGCCGCTCACCATGCCGGTTAGTCCTGACGCGATAACCGAAGCTTTCGCCGGTCCGCCGCGAAATTTACCCAGCAGCGCAAAGGCTAAATTTATAAAGTACTGCCCCGCTCCCGCACGCTCTAACAGCGAACCAAACAAGACGAAAAGGTAGATAAAACTCACGCTAACGCCAAGCGGCACGCCAAAAACGCCCTCGGTCGTAAGATACATGTGGCCTGCGAGTTTGTTTAGGCTAGCGCCCTGGTGCGCGATGATGTCTGGCATGTATTGACCGAAATAATCATACGCCAAAAATATCGCTGCGATGATAGGAAGCGCCGGACCGATGATCCTGCGGCCCGCCTCAAACAGCACGACTACGGCGACGCAGGCTACGGCTATATCAAAGCTCGTGTAGTCTCCGGGACGCTGTGCTAGAGCGTAAAACTCTATGAGAGGATAGAGCGCGGCTAGCGTACCCAAAACACAAAGCGCGATGTCGTAAAACGGCAGGCTGGAGTGGGCTTTTTTGTGAATTTTAAGCGGATAGAGCAAAAACAGCAAGCAGATAGCAAAAGCAAGGTGCGCCGAGCGCGACATCGTAGTGTTCATCGGAAAATACGCAATATAAAGCTGAAAAACCGACCACGCAAAGCAGATGATGCTCGTAAAATAAATATAAAAGCTCGAGTTTATCTCGCGCGTCTTTACCTCGACGAACTCCTCTTTTTCCTGCGCCGACTCGGTATTTGTTTGTGTATCGTTTAAATTTTTATCCATATTCGCTCTTTTCCTGACCTCTTAAATTTTTTCTAAAATTCGGCGATTTTGCCCGCGTAAACCGAGACTTTGATTTTTCAAATTTGACTTATTTTCCCGCGCCTCAAAATTTGCTTACAAATTTAACCTAGCGCCGTAAAGATACGGGTTTTGCAAACGGCAAACGAAGTCAAATTAAAAACGCGCGTATGAGCCAAATCTAAAATTTGACGCTTGATGCGACTAAAGCAAACTCGCCGTCCGAAAACAAGCTAGCAAAGCGTCAAATTTTAAATCCTCAAAAAACTAAAAATAAGCCCTAAATTTAACAAAAAAACAAGCCGCGCAGGTCAAATTTAACCCACGCGGCTTAGCTAGCTTATTTTATTATGCCGGCCTTTTTAAACTCAGCCTCGGCAGCAGGGTGCAAAGGCGCAGAAAGCCCCTCTATTAGGCTCTCTTTGGTAACCGACGCGAGTGCTGGGTGCAGACTCTTATACTCGTCGAAGTTATCTAAAATAGCCTTTACGACCGCAGCCACAGCAGTATCGCTCATACTTTTATCCGTGACTAGGACGGCTTTAACGCCGATGCTGTTTACGTCGTGATCTACGCCCTCATAAGTACCTTTTGGTATCGTACCTTTGGCGAAATACGGCATCGCAGCCAGCATCTTATCCACCTGCTCGCCCTCGATGTTTACGATGTCGATAGGCAGCGAGTTTGCCGCGTCGGTGATGTTAGCCGTCGGATGGCCGACCATGTAAAAGTAGCCGTCGATTTTCTTATCTTTTAGCGCGTGCGGGCATTCGCCGGCAGTGAGCACGCCGTGATGTTTTAGCTTTTTCTCGTCAAATCCGTAAGCCTTAAACAAGCCAAGCGCGGTCATTTCGTTGCCGCTGCCGGGGTTGCCGACGTTGATCGCTTTGCCCTCGAGGTCGTTTATCGAGCCGATACCGCTTGATTTTGATACGACGAACGCGAGAAG
>CAUQRE010000150.1:0-4063 GCA_963520315.1 uncultured Campylobacter sp.
CATCAGCTCCATAGGCAGCCCCGTACTTTCGCCGCCGAAAAACAGAAAATCGCCTTTTTTAAACTCCGCTTCAAAATAAAATTTATGAGCCTTCGTCGTAGCGTAAAAAAACCTATCCTCGTAAGCGGCGTTTGCGCGTAAAAACTCATCCAAACTCTCCCAGATCACCGGATTTAGCAGCGCCCAATAATCAAGACCCGCGCGCCTAACGGCCTTTTCGCTGATGTCAAAAACGGTCGGCTTGATTATATGTAGCTTAAGGTTTGCATTTACGCACATGCGGCCGATTGAGCCAGTATTTTGGGGAATTTGAGGATGGACGAGGACGATATTAAACATTTAAAAAGCTGCCTTAGCCCGCATTTTAAAAGCCGCAAAAGCGCTTGCAGGGCCGCGTAAATTTGAGCTTTTTGTAAGGCTTGTAAATTTTATTAAGTAGTATTTAAAAATATCGCCGCAAGCATATCGCGACGGCTCTTTTTTATTTTGAAAATTTATAATTGAGATTTTTTCCACTTTCGCCTCTTTAAAATAGGGCTTGATTTTAGCCAATTTGCGCTTTTAACTAGGTTAATTTCTAAGCGCGGCTTGACTTTTCGTTTAAAAATTTTTCTATCGCCAAATCCTGCCTGCGCCTTATCTCAGCGCCGATTTCAGCGCCTTTAAAGCCTTGTTTTAAAATCTCAGCCGTGTTGGTAGCGGGTTCAAATTTAGCTTCATAAACACCTAAATTTTTAGCTCTTTTTATGAGGCTGGGCGAGTTTAACCCGAGCCAGCTTTTTAGCGGTTTATCTAGCGCGATTTTAAGCAGCTCGCGCTCACTTGGACGCTGCGAAAAAAATGGCTCTTTAACGCAGGCTTCAAAGCTTTTTGGCAGTCCTAAATCGTAAAAATTTTTAACGCCGAAGCAGCCGTTTAAAAGATATAAAAACTCGCGCTCGTCTTTTTTGCCGTTTTGTTTAGGTAGAAATTTAACCGCGCTTTTTAGTTTTGCGGCAAATTTTTCCGCATCGGCGCGGCTCAAATTTAGCCCGAAAATTTTACCCAAAAGACCTAGTTTGTAAAGATACCAAAAGCCGACCTCTTGAGATTTAGCGCCAAAAAGCTTCATCAGCTCGCCGTTTATGCGCTCTCGGCTAAGATCTGAGATACTTAGGAGTTTCATCAGCCGTAAACTACCTCGCGCGATACGGAAATTTAGCCGTGCGCTAAACTGCACTGCCCGTAGCACCCGCAGGCTATCTTCGGCGAATTTTTTATCGTCGATATGGCGCAAGATGCCGCATTTTAGGTCGCTCTCTCCGCCGTAAAAGTCCAAAAACGAGCCGTCAAAGATGTTTATCATCATCGCATTTACGGTAAAGTCTCGGCGCAAAGACGCCGCACGCTCGTCATCGGCGTATGCGACCTCAAACGCTTTGTGTCCCTCGCCGGTTTTGTTTTCGGTTCGCGGTAAAGAAAGGTCGAAGTTTTTAAATTTATAAACGAAGTAGTTTTTGCCCACGCCGCAAGCGCCGATTTGCGCCATCAGAGCGTCAAATTTAGCAGGGTCGATGCCGTAAATTTCAACGTCAAAGTCGGAGATTTTTTTACCGAGCATCGCGTCGCGAACGCATCCCCCCACGATATACGCGCGCTTGGTGTAGGGTGCTAGAAAATCTCGCAGCCACTTTAGATTTTTATTTTTGCAGATTTTCGAGCCGATTTTCGACATTTGCCAGCACGAATTCTAAAAATTTAAGCGTGAGCGAGAGTCTATCTTTTAGGTTTTCCTCGCTTGTCGCATTTAGCCCCTCAAAAAGTACCAAAACGCGCTCTTTTAGGTTTTTTAGAAATATCTCCTCGCCCGTAAAATTCGCAATCTCAACTTCAAAGGCTTTTTGCGGGGCGGCGGTCAGGTCGGACTCCTCTATGCCGTCAAATTTCGCCGCCGTTTTTTGCGAATTTGCCGCGCTTTCTAAAACGGCTTCAAACTCGCTAGCTTCGTCTACGCTTATCTCGCCGACTAAATTTGCAAGACCGGCGGCGTTGGTCAAATTTACGTCGCCGCTTGATACGGGCGTATTTGTTAAATTTATCCCGTCTTTACTTTCGTTTGTCTCTTGCGATACGTCCTGTTTTTCGCGCGCGGCGTCCATTCGCTCTAGCTCCATCGCCACCTCGTCTATCGCCATTTTCGCTATTTCTTCTAGTTTCATAGTTTTATCAGCCACCTTTTAAATTCGGTTATTTCTTCGTCTGTTTTCATCTTGACGAAAAAATCGCGCATCTGCTCGTTCACGCCCGTTTTTTTCCTACTAAGGCCGCTTAGGCGCCTTATCGCGGCGATCGCGGCGGCGTTTGTCGGCTCGCGCTTTAGGATATTTTTATAAACTATCAGCGCATCGTCTTTTAGTCCTTGAGCCTCGTAGATTAGGGCCTCGGTAATCGTATCTTTCATCTTTGCGCTTTTTTTACGAGCGAGGCTACGATACTGCCCATTTCGCTCGTAGTGCAAATTTCTTTAGCGTCAAATTGCGCTATATCCTTCGTCCTGTATCCTTGCGCGAGCGCAGCTTTTACGGCGTTTTCGATCGCTTGCGCGGCCGCATTTTCGCCAAATGAATACCTAAGCATCATCGCAGCGCTTAGTATCGTAGCGACCGGGTTTGCGATGCCCTGCCCCGCGATATCTGGCGCACTGCCGTGGATAGGCTCGTAGATGCCCACTTTGCCGCCTATGCTGGCGCTTGGCAGCAGACCGATCGAGCCGCACACCATGCTAGCCTCGTCGCTTAGGATATCGCCGAAGAGATTTTCCGTCAAAATCACGTCGAATTTACTAGGCGCGCGCACCAGCTGCATCGCCGCGTTATCGACGTACATAAACTCCAAATTTACCTCCGGATAGCCCTTTGCGACCTCGCTCGTGACCTCGCGCCACAGCTGACTGGTCTCTAGCACGTTTGCCTTATCGACCATGCAGACGCGTTTTTTGCGCTTCATCGCGGTTTCAAATCCAACTTTTGCGATGCGCTCGATCTCTTCGCTCGTGTAGGTCATCGTGTTGTAGGCGCTGTTTTCCTTTTTCTCGCGCGGCTGACCGAAGTATATCCCACCCGTTAGCTCTCTAACTACGATAAAATCGACGCCCTGAAGGACCGACGGCTTTAGCGTGCTAGCGTCCACCAGCTCGTCAAATATCATCGCCGGGCGCAAATTCGCATACGCGCCAAGCCCTTTTCGCAGCTTTAAAAGCCCGCTTTCAGGGCGTAGATGACGCGGTAAGCCGTCCCATTTAGGCCCGCCTATGGCGCCGAAAAGCACCGCGTCCGAATTTAGCGCGCCGCTTAGCGTCTCGCTAGGCAAAGGCTCGCCGAACACGTCGATCGCGGCGCCTCCCATCAAGTAAAAGTTATAGCTAAGCTCAAAACCAAACTCCGCGCTAGCTGCATCCAGCGCCTTTATCGCCTCATCCACTATCTCAGGGCCGATGCCGTCACCTTTTATCACCGCTATGTTATAAATTTTAGCCATTTTATATCCTTGTTTTGGCGTATTCTATGAGGCCGCCGCTTTTTAAAAGCTCTTGCATAAACGGCGGTATCGGGCTAAATTTATACTCTTTGCCGCTCGTTAAATTTACGACCGCGCCGTTATCCACATCGATTTTTAGCTCGTCGCCTGCGTTTATCTCGTCCGTTTCTTTGATTTCTAGTATCAAAAGTCCCGTGTTAAAGCTGTTTCTATAAAAAATCCTAGCAAAGCTCTTAGCTATCACGGCGCCGATACCCGCGGCTTTAAGCGCCAAAGGAGCGTGCTCGCGCGAGCTACCGCAGCCGAAATTTTCGCCCGCTACGATGACGTCGCCCGCAGAGATTTTTTTGCTAAACTCGGGATCGGCGTCCTCCATGATATGAGTGGCCAAGATTTTTTCGTCCGAGGTGTTTAGATAGCGTGCGGCTATGATGATGTCGGTGTCGATATTGTCGCCGAATTTCCAGACTTTTGCTTGTTTCATGATTCGCCTTAAGATTAAATTTGGGCGATTTTATCCAAAAGAAGCTAAATAAACAATCAAAGC
>CAUQRE010000151.1:0-4044 GCA_963520315.1 uncultured Campylobacter sp.
AAGCGGCGAGAAATTTGAAGTAAGCCTGCAAGTCTAAATTTAAGCATAAATTTAGCATTTTAATAGGATGAATGCGGGCAACATTATAAATTTGCTAAGGTTATACAAACCGTAGCTATCTTAAATTCGGGGTTTGCGGTTAATTTTAAAGTAGCATGGCTTATACCGTCTTAAATTTGATCCAAAAGCCAAAAAAGTAGAAAAATTCGCAAATTTGGGCAATCTTTTACGAATTTGAGCGTCAAGGATCATTTGCTTGGCCGCCGTTAAATTTTAAATACCTTTTAGGAAAAACGATGATTTATTTTACCTCCGATTTGTATTTCGGACATAGCAACATCATGAAATTTCATCCGTGCTTTAGGCCTTACGGTCTATAACATAGGCGATCTAAGCTTTCACAAGGATATGCAGACTAATATATCCATCTTTAGCAAGCTAAACGGCAAGCACGTCCTAGTGCTAGGCAATAAGGGCGAAGCGATAAAAAAGCGCAAAGACGAGCTGTTAGCCATAAAAAAGCAAGACGGCAACGCGCTGTTTGAGGAAATTTGCGAATACAAAGAGATCACCGTGCAGCACGGACAGGATAAATTTCACCTCGTGCTCTTTCACTATCCGTTATCCGAGTGGAACGCAGGCCACCACGGCTCTATCCAGCTCTACGGCCACATCCACGCAAATATCGCAAACGCAAAAGGCAAGGCGCTAAACGCCTGCTACGACCTGCACGGCAAGATTTTAGGCTTTGAGGAAATTTACGATTTCGTTAAAGACCTGCCGCCGTTTGAGTATAGCGAACATAGGATGTTTAGCGAAGAAGACGGCAAGGAAAGTAGAAATAAAAGGATAAAAGAGGTTTTAGAAAGGCTAAATTTTGATCTCTCTTAGTCAAATTTGCGCTTTAAATTTACAAAGCGAATTTGGGCTGCAAACCTCAAATTTGAGCCCGAATTTGCCGATTTATAAAAACGCTAGGAGCAAAAATACGCCCAAAATCAAGCGA
Organism: uncultured Campylobacter sp.; assembly: GCA_963520315.1. Classification (GTDB taxonomy): domain Bacteria; phylum Campylobacterota; class Campylobacteria; order Campylobacterales; family Campylobacteraceae; genus Campylobacter_A. The sequence goes on from CAUQRE010000151.1 coordinate 1,007, forward strand.
TAAATCACAAACGGCATCATCGAAATGCGCTGCAACATCGCCATAAATAGCCGCACGCAAAGATACGCACTAACGCCGCTAATCGCAGCGCCGATGGCAAGGTCGCTCCAAGGTAACGCATCGGGCATCTTAAAGACTTTAATAGCCTCCAAACCGCCTGCTAGCACGATAACCGGGATCGAGAGCAAAAACGAAAAATTTGCGCTCGCCGTTCGAGAAAAACCGAGCATCAGCGCCGCAGTCATCGTCACGCCCGAGCGCGAAACACCCGGTATGAGCGCGATCGCCTGCGCTAGGCCGATGATTAGGGCGATTTTTACCGTGATGGCGGCTTCGTCCTTTGCGCCGCTTTTTTTATCGGCATAGCCTAAAATTAATCCAAAAACTATGGTCATAATAGCGATCAAAGCGCCGTTTCTGGCGTACTGCTCGATGAAGTCGCCAAAGGCTAGGCCAAACAGCCCCACGGGGATCGTGCCAAAACCCGTCGCCCAGACGAGCGTGCTTTGGCCGACCGCCCTTTTTTGAGCGATCGAGGCGAAAAAATCTCTCAAAAGCGCGGCGATGCGGTCTTTAAAGTAGATCAAAATCGCAACCAGCGTACCTACGTGAACGGCGACGTCAAAGGCAAGCCCTTGATCCGCCCAACCAAGCAGCTTTGGCACCAGCACTAGATGCGCCGAGCTAGATACGGGCAAAAACTCGCTAATGCCCTGAACTAGGGCTAAAACGATGATATGCGAGAGTTCCATTTTATACCTTGATTATAAAATTTAGTCGTTTTACGCAAATTTAGCGGCGGATTTGAGATTTTTGCCGCGGGTTTAAAAGACGTAAAGACGCGATTTTAGCAGAAAAATCATAAATTCTCGCAACTAAAATTTCGCGCCGGGTTTTCACGTTCGCAAATTCATCTCTTACCGCCATCGCTTTTTTGCGCTATTTCGTGATTATCATCGGCTTTTATTTTTGCGTTTAAATTTCTTCGGTAGCAAAACGCCGCCTATCTCGTGTTTTTGCTCCAGTCTATCAAGCGCTGAAATATCTTGTAAATTTTTAGCCCAAGCAATCTCTAAATGCTCTAGTTTAGTCATATTTTCTATGCCGTCCAATGATTTTATTTTGCTGTAAAATAGCCTCAAATCGCGCAAATTTAACAAATCTGCAAATTCGCTCAAATCGCTGCTTTTGTAGCCGTATAGGACGAGGACTTCTAGCTGCTTGGATTTGCCGATATCATAAACGCAGGGCTTATAGCCGTCTAAAACCAGCTCTTTTAGCGCCGTTATCTTGGAGATATCTATCTCGAATTTATGCATTTTTTCCGTGTTTATAGATAGCGTTTCTAGATTTTTAAGTCGGTAAAGAACGTCAAGGTTGCACACCTGAATTAAATTAAAATTAGTCGTGATGGATAACCCGCGCAAATCAGGATAAAGCGATAAATCTCGTAAATCCAAGACAACTTCGTCGCTGGTGCGCGCGGTTTTGCCCTTCATGCGTTTTGGTATCATGAAATCAAAAGCCGACCAATCGCGTATTCGCAAGGAGCATTGATTTTCCTTGGCGCAAAGAACGCCGTCTCTGACGTACTGCGGTAGCGTCTCGACCCAGTTATCTTTTAGCGGCGAAGATAAATCCCGTTTAAAAAAGTGCGTGAACATAATACTTCCTATTTTGGCGAGCGTTGATTTTTTGCGATTTTTATAGTTCGGCCCAAGTCAAAGAGACCGAAATCTCGGACATCTTCGCGCGGGATTTGCGCCGCTTAATATAATCTTGAGCGCCCCTCTAAAACCGCAGGATCAAAGATTTCCCGTGCCGTCTGCGGTAAAGCAAACGCGGCTTGATAAATCGTAATCATAGCTTAGATCGCGCCCGTTTGAGCCTGACTGCGAGCTTAGGCTTTTTTAGGTGTGCTTTCGTGCCGTAATCAGTCGCTGTGGTTTGCGGGAAATTTACGGGAAATCGCTAAACCGATCTTTTAGTATCTTTGCGCGTTTAAATTTGTAGATAGTTTAGATAAATTCGCATTTCAACTACCGCCGCAAATTTAGGCAAATTCGGCTATATTTGCCGGCTTATAAAAACTTGCGTGCGGCCTTTGCCCTTCGGCCAAATTTTCCTAGCTTTTGAGTCGTTAAATTTATGAAAATTAAAAAGGGCGAGCGCGTAAAAATCGCTTAATAATTCCCCGGCAAACTTAAGCCAAAATCCTTTTTGCAAGCACGGCAAATTTAGTACCCCGCAAACCGCGCAAAAGCGCAATTTGCAGGCTAAATTTATAAAATTTACTCTTTTGTTTTTGCCATTCTGCGGCGCATGGTCGGGTCTAGATAGCGTTTGCGTACGCGTATGTTCGTCGGCGTGACTTCGACTAGCTCATCCTCCTCGATCCACTCCAGGGCGCGCTCAAGGCTTAGCTTTCTAGGCGGCACGAGCTTGATAGCGTCGTCAGAGCCGCTAGCGCGTACGTTGGTTAGGTTTTTGCCTTTGATCGGGTTTACGTCCAGATCGTTTGGACGGCTGTGCTCGCCGATGATCATGCCCACGTAGGTTTTGGTTTGCGGATCAACGAAAAGGACGCCGCGATCTTGCAGATTCCAGAGGCTATACGCTAGCGTTACGCCGTTTTCCATCGAGACTAGAGCGCCGTTGCTGCGGTGTTCGACGCTGCCTATAAGCGGACGAAACTCAAGGAAGCTATGGTTCATGATGCCCTCGCCCTTCGTATCGGTCAAAAACTGGCTTCTAAAGCCGATGAGACCGCGCGCAGGGATCTCAAACTCGATCCTCGTCTGTCCGTCGCCGGTAGGGTTCATCGAGACCATCTCGGCTTTTCTGCGTCCGAGTTTTTCGATCACGGTGCCGCTAAACTCGTCCGGCACGTCGCACACTAGCAGCTCAAACGGCTCGCAGCGCACGCCTTCGATCTCTTTGACGATAACTTCCGGACGTCCGAGACAAAACTCAAAGCCCTCTCGGCGCATATGTTCAGCCAAAATCGTGATCTGTAGCTCGCCGCGGCCGCTAACCTT
>CAUQRE010000152.1:0-4026 GCA_963520315.1 uncultured Campylobacter sp.
CCGCTATATTGGTCAAATTTCCCGCCGCTTTTAAAAAAGTGGTTTGACGACGTATTCGCATACGGCTGGGCTTACGGCACGGGATGCACCAAGCTAAACGGCAAGCTATTTTCGCTAGCTATCTCGGCGGGCGCGAAAGAGGATATGTATTCCAAAGACGGTATCGAGGGCTTTAGTCTGCAAGAGGTATTATCGCCGTTTAAGGCTACTTTAAATTTCGTCGGGGCAAAGCCTATGGCGGATTTCGCCTCGTACGGCTTTTTGCTAGGCGCCAGCGACGAAGACGTCGAAAATAGTGCAAAAGAGTACATAGACTTTTTGCTTAAACTTTGATTTTGCGGGCGGAGATTTATCTGCTTAAATTTCCGCCGTTTATCGTTTTGCCCAAACGGCTTTGCCGCCGAATTTAGACTTTGGTTTTGGCTCACTTGTAAAATCTGCCGCAAAATTTTGCTTTACCGAGGACTTTTTCTTGATTTTAGCCCCTTAGCGCGCTTTATAGCCCCAAGCACGATACTCACGACGCCCGCTAAAAGCGCAAATGCGGCAACTCCCCAAAAAAGATAAGCCTCGCCGCTTTCGTAATAAGTAACCGCCTCAAAAACGAGCTCGCCTCGCGCCGGCACGAGCCGCTCTTCTTTTATCATCTTACGGATGTCCGCGCCGCTTATGTTTTGTCCGCTTGGATCATACGGCCGCGTCAAGGCCTCTATGGCGCTAGTGTCTGCGATCTCGTAAACGCTAGCGCTAATCCCCTGCTGCGTCCCAAGCGCGTCAAAATAGTAAATTTTATCGCCGTTTACATAAACCGCGCCGTATACGCCGTCTATAACTAGGCCTATTTTGCGCCACCGCTCGCTAGTTTTGAGCCTAAAAAGCTCCGTACGGCGCGAGCTTAGCCGTCTGCCGCTTTTGCCGCGGCTCCAAATTTCGCGGCTCTGCACGAAATAAGTCTGGGCGCCGCTGATAAAAACGCTGCCCGCAAGCGGCGAAATTTCATTCGTAAAAGGATCGGCCGCCGCTCGTTTTAGCTCGCCGCTCTCACCGTCGTTTTTGCTCTCCCAAAAATAAATCCCGCCCTTGCCGCGAAAAAGCAGGTGATAGGCGTGCGCGCCAAAGACGCCAAACGGTAGCGAATAAGGCGCAAATTCTGGCGCAAACTCATTCCCGTCCGCATAAACTACGCCGATAGCGGGCTCTAAAAGATAGCGCACTCCGCCAAAATACGCCGCCTCGTGCAGTCCTGCCGTAAATTTAACCGCGAGCCGCGAGCTTTTAAAATAGACGTTTCGTCCGTCCGTGACGTAAAAATCGCTAGTTCGCCCGCGCGCGTCCCTCACGTATCTTAGCCCGTCCGCGTCTGCGCCCTCTAACTCCTCGCCCTCGAAATATACTTTTTTGCCACCTTTATCGCCGCCGATTTGCGCTCCGTCTTGGACGCCTTTTTTATCGTCCGCATCACTATTTTTGCCAAATTTACCGCCTTTGCCCGCGCTTCCCGCCGCGAAGCCAAAACCCAAAACCGGAGTCAAATTTACGCCTAAAACGCGCTTTGTTTTATAAATATAGCTTTGCGGTTTATCAGCGCCCAGTATCGCGTACGCCGCGGCTTGAACCGCCTCGCTAATGCCGCCTAGCTCGTGGTTTCTCTCGCCTGCGTCGCTGCAAAAATAACTAACCCGGCCGTCCGTAAAATATCCGTTTCCAATCGCCCTAACGCGCGCGGGATCAAGCCCGCTCATGGCTAGATTGCCGCAGTAGACGGCGCTTTCGTCAGCGCCGACATTTCGCCCGCGATAACCACCCGGCGCAAGAACCTTAAATTTATCCGCCCGCACGCCTTTTAGCTCAAATTTACCTCCGCTTGGGATTAGCGCGTAAATTTTGCCCTGCTGCGTCGCGTAAAATTCGCTGCCGCCTATCTGGGTAAATTCGCCCTCCTCCTCGTAGCTAGCGATATAAACCGTAAAAAATACCGTAAAAAGTACGGCAAAAAGCGCAACCGCACAAGCAGCGGGGGAAAATTTTCTTTTCATAAATCGCCTAAATTTAAACTAAATTTAGGCGATTATATTATGATTTTGTTTAAGAGTTTAAATTTGACGCAAAAATCTACAAAGGCATTGCAGATTTTTGCGTTACGGTTACGCTGATTTGTAGGGAATTTTGCTAATTTAAAAACGCCGATTAACAGCGTTTGCTTGGCTTGCGGCGCATTTTTGTCTATCAAGGCGCAGTTTTAAATGATAAATTTAACTTTTAGGCTTAAAATCCTCCGCCAAAATGCGCTCAAACCGCAGCTCCAAATCCTATCTTTTGGGAATTTATACGCCGCGACTCCAGGTAAAGGGCGCAGACGCTATTTATTTTAAAACTGCAAACTCCACATAGCCTTCCATGGCTATAAGCATTATCCAAGCGGCCTCCGGGCTGTAAAAATAGTGATGTTCGGGGATATTTTCTAGCATAAATTTTAAAAAATCGTAAAAATACTCGGGCGCAAATTTAACTTCGGCATTAGTCAGATTGTCGCCGACGTAGCTTATGTCTGCGCTTAAAATTTTACTTTGGATGTTTGGATTTGAGCTTATAAAATCTTTAATATCGGTAAAATTTTTGTACTCGGCCGTTTCGTAGTCTTTTACATTTTGCAAAACCGGCTTTGAGCCGACGAAGCTAAAATTTTGCCCTATAAACTCCGCTCCGCCGTCGATCGCGCGCCACTCGTCGCCCAAAGCGGACAAAAAAGCAAGCATCTCGTCATCGGCCCAGCTAAAATTTTCAAAATCCATTTTTACCCGTAAAGTCGTTGTAAATTTAAATTGCGCTGCCGCACATTTTTATAAACTGCGCTGATTTAGCTCAAATTTCGCACGCCAAACTCGCGGCAAAGAGTTTTTGGGCAAATTTGGACATTATTGTCAAATTTCGTCAAAAAACCATAAAATTTTCAACAAAAAGGCGTTATATCTTGAGGCGATTTTTGAAGTCGCGACGTAAAAATAAAACGCAGCAGACCGATCGTCCGTGAGTATTTATTTTTACTAGCCCTTCAAAAAGCGTCCAAGAGATAACGCCGCAATTTATTTAAGAGCTTCGAGCCTAACCGCGACCGAGCGCTTATGCGCCCCCAGCCCCTCGGCATCGGCTAGCTTCATGCATGCATTTCCTAGCTCGCTTATGCCTTTTGCGTTTAGCGAGATGAGCGAAGTACGCTTCATAAAATTTTCAACCCCTAGAGGCGAGTAAAATCTCGCGCTACCGCCCGTAGGTAGCGTATGGTTCGGCCCAGCTAGATAGTCGCCCATCGCTTCAGGCGTGAAGTGCCCGATAAATATCGCGCCCGCGTGCCTGATCTGCCTAGCTAGCTCCATAGCGTCGTTTGTGGCGATCTCTAAGTGTTCGGGCGCTAGCTCGTTAGCCAGCCTCACGCACTCATCAAGGTCGCTAGCTACGATGATAGCGCCCTTTTTATCGATGCTAACCTGAGCGATGGACTGCCTAGCTAGAGTCTTGATCTCCTCGTTGATATGCCTTTGCACCGCCGCGCCGAAGGCTTGGTTAGGCGTGATGAGCACGGCGCTAGCCATCTCGTCGTGCTCGGCCTGCGAGAGCAGATCCACGGCGATATGGCGAGGGTCGGCGCTCTCGTCGGCGATGACGCAGATCTCGCTAGGGCCAGCGATCATATCGATATTTACTTCGCCGTAGACGAGCTTTTTAGCCGTCGCGACGTATATGTTGCCGGGACCCGTGATGACGTCGGTTTTTTTAATCGTTTGCGTGCCGTAGGCCATTGCCGCTACCGGCGAGGCGCCGCCGACTTTATAGGCTTCCTTGATGCCGCAAACGTGCATGGCGGCTAGCAGTAACGCATTTACCTTGCCTCCGACGGCAGGCGTGCAGACTGCTATCTCGCTAACGCCCGCGACCAAAGCCGGCACGGCGTTCATCAGAAGCGAGCTAGGATAGGCGGCCTTGCCTCCGGGGATATATAGCCCGGCGCGGTCTAGCGGAGTGTACTTC
>CAUQRE010000153.1:0-4022 GCA_963520315.1 uncultured Campylobacter sp.
CTACGCTAAATTTTTACGTCGCAACCCTTAAATCCATCTCGCGATACTTCGCCTTAAAATTTTACATTTAAATTTAAAGTCAAATTTTTAAAATTTAGCTCAAATTTTACTCGCCGAGATCCGCTCCTCGAAAACGTAAAATTTAGTCGCTATCGCGACATGCAGTTTGCGATAAAATTTAATAGAAGCCGCTGCGACCAAATTTAACGCGGTGCATAAAACAAAGTTTGCTTTGGCGCGGCGAAGCCTATTTCGCTAGCAGCTCCTTTACTGCGGCGACCATTTCATCGACGGAACCGAACGAGGAGGTGTTTAAAAGATACTTGCCGCTGACGACAAATGCCGGCACGCCTGAAATCACCGCGACTTCGTAGCCCGCGTCCCACTGCGCAAGCAGAGCCTGTGCCTTTTTGCTGGCAAGCGCCGCTTCGTCCCCGAGGGACCCTGACATAGGCCTTGGCGCTCATGCTCACGCCTGCAGCATCCAGCGCGGTTTTGATGAACCTTTGTTTATCACTACCGCCACCAAAATCATCCTTTTTGTCATGGATCGCTTTGTAAATCGCGAATTTCGCTTTTTTAAATTTCGACTCGTCGCTTAGTAGGCTCACATCGTCCTTTTCATCAAGCGCGATAAGGGCTGCGAATATACCGCTCGCCGTCTGTCCGAACACACCCTTGGTCTTTAGATGCCACGGCAAAAACTCCGTCCCCTCAAGCTTCTTCATCAGCTGCGGCGTGACCGTCCTATCAAACGCATAGCAGTGCGGGCACTCGTAGTTAAAAATTTTGACGACGCTGTTTTTCGGCACGTTTAGCGGCTTTTGCAACACTTGATAATTAACGCCCTCCTCTAGCGCGTTTGCACCTGCGCTAATCAAGCAAACGGCGGCTAAAATTCTTAAAAATTTAGCGATTTTCATAAAATTCCTTTGCGGTAAATTTCAAAGATTGTATAAAAGAAAGGGTAAATTTGAGATTAAAGCGGACAAAGGCAAGGCGGCTTCCCACAGAAAAATATATAAAAAAGCAGGCTACGCCATCACGCCGCTTGAGCGAGCAGGCTAATTTATCGCCACAAGCTCTATCTCTGATCTCGCTCAAGCTCAAATTTAATAGCAAGGATTGCACGCTCGCGGCTTAATTTTAAAGCAAACAATCCGCTTTAATTCAATAAATTTTACTTATCAAAAGCATGTATTATCCATTTTACGCGCTCGGCGTCTCTATGATCAAAAAATAGCGTCTTGCCTGTATCCAGCGCAGCGATCGCAGCCATATCATCAGGCGCAAGCGCAAAATCAAAAATATCGAAATTTTGCTTCATTCGCTCTATTTTTACACTCTTTGGAATAACGACGATGCCGCGCTGAATTAACCAGCGCAAAATAACCTGAGCTGAGCTTTTGCCGTATTTTTCACCGATACTGCTTAGCACGGCGTTTTTAAATATATCGTTTTTACCCTCGGCAAAGCTAGCCCACGATTCAAATGCTATGCCGTAATCCTCAAGCGTACGCTTTAACGCTTCACGCTGATAAAACGGATGACACTCAAGCTGATTTACCGCAGGGATGACGCCGCTGTTTTCGCACAGATCGACGATCCGATCGGCGTAGAAGTTGCTAACGCCGATAGAGCGAACAAGGCCCTCATCGCGCAAACGTTTCATCGCTCGCCACGAGCCGTAAATATCGCCATATGGCTGATGAATGAGATAAAGGTCGAGATAATCAAGCCCTAGCTTTTTCATCGACGCATCAAAGGCTTTTAGCGCGCGCTCCTCACCTGCGTCGCTGATCCAAAGCTTAGTAGTGATAAACAGCTCCTCGCGCTTTAACCCACCTGCGAGAGCCGTCTTAATTGCTGCGCCTACCCTTTCTTCATTAAAATACGCCTTTGCCGTATCAATGCTGCGGTAGCCGACCGAGATCGCATCCTCGACGCATCTTTGAGCCTCTTTCGGATCTACCTGAAATACGCCAAATCCTAAAATCGGCATCTTATTGCCATCGTTTAAGGTTACAAATTCCATTTTTGCTCCTTTGCTAAAAAAATTCATCTTATATAAAAATTTAAAATTTCGCGCTTAAGTCGTAAAATTCTATCCGCACCAAAGCGATAGGTGGAATTTAAAAGCCAAATTCCAACCCACTGCGAAATTTTAATAATCAAAGATATTCGGATCGATCACCAGCGCGCGGTAGGCTACGTCGTCTCTAGACGCCGACTCTACGTCCATCTCAAATTTGACGTCGTTTGTTTTCGGATCGATCTCCACGAGCACCATTTTGATCGTTTTATCGGGCTTTAGCAGATAGACATTCGAGCTTGAGATGAAGTACGTGCTTTTATCCTTTTGCCACTCCACGTTGCTCGTAACCGCGCTATAGAAGTCAAATCCGCGCTCTTTGCCAAACTCCCACGTCTGCTCGACGGTGCCCTTTTTCTCGTCGATCTTGTACTCGACCGCGCGCGAGTATTTTTGCTCTTTTAGCGCAGGCTGCTCCATGCCGCGGCCGTCGCCGTTGTCAAATACGCTGATGTGCTTTACGCTGCCCTTGTTATCGTAGCGCGGAGTGAGCCACGCGGTGTGCTGCGTCCACGACCAGTCGAAATCGCCCTCGCATTTTGAGTTTTCGCATTTGATTTTGTTGCCGTTTTTATCCACGGGTACTAGCACCTTTTCTTTAAAGTCCGCGCTCCAGCCCTCAGGCGATGCGAGGATCCATTTTACCTTTTTGTCGCGGCCGATCTTAACGATGCCTTGGTGGCGAAGCGAAAGGATGATACCGTCGTCGCTAGGATCGTGCGAGATCGAGTTTACGTGCGCCCAGTTGCGTCCCGTGCCGGTCGAGGTCACGTCGCCGAAAGGCAGATCATCGCTGATTTTGATCTCTTTGGCGTCCATATCGATATTTAGGCACACGGCGCGAGCGTCAAGAGCCTTGATTAGATTGCTGCGGTAGACGTTTTTACCGAAAATTTCATTCAGATCCCACTCGTCCACGACCTTGCCGCTGCCGTCCACTTCGATGATATGATCTCTGATCGTGTGCGAGAGCCTGCCGTCTGCGTGGTGGTAGTTGTATTTACCGACGCGAAGCAGCAAGTGATCGCCTTTTAGCGGCATCACCTCGTGGCTAAGGTCGATGTAGCCGCGCGGCAGCTCGCGATTATACACCTCTTTGCCCATCATATCGTAGCGCATATATCGCTGCGCCATACCCCAGCTCAGATCGCCGTTTGGCAGCTGATGAAAGCCCATCATCATGCCGCCGTCCATCACCCTGCGCTCGCTGCGATCGTAAAATTTCTGATAGTCCAGATACCATCTGACCTCGCCCTGCGTATCGACGACGAAATTTTCGGTGAAGTCGTTCCAGCTAGCGGCACCGCCGTTTTTCCAATCAAGCGGCTTATAAACGCTCGTGATGGTGTTGTTGATGAGATAGAGCCTGTTTTTAAAGGCAGGATCGACCTTTTTAACCTTCATCTTTTGCATATGGCTAAATCTGTAATCGCGGCTATACGTCACGATCGGCTGGGCGTAAATTTTATACTTTTCGACCTTCTTTTCGCCGTTAAAAACGTAGCTCACTTCAACCTCGTTTAGATAGTCCGGATACAGCCCCCAGATCGGCACGCCGTCGTGCGTCAGCAGCGCATGCTCGGAGACGTTGTAGGCGATGTCGATACCGCCGCCCGGTTTACCCAGCACCCGCACGTGGATATCCTTGATGTCCTTGCCCGCCCTATCGATAACGGCGGTCAGCGGCGCCACGTCGTATGGGTTGATAAACACCGAGCCGAGTTCGCCTTGCACCTTCACCTGATGCGCCAAAACGCCCGCACTCGCCGTCTGAGGCACCGCTATAAACGCACCGCTTGCCAAGGCCGCAGCCAAAACGATTGAACCGAAAAAATTCTTACGCATATTCGCTCCTTTTGGGTACATTTATCTAATGTTACCACTACCGAATCACGCAATAATCATACTAGATTTAAATTTTACTTAAATA
>CAUQRE010000154.1:0-4020 GCA_963520315.1 uncultured Campylobacter sp.
ACGCTCTCATCAAGCCCCGCGCGAGGCGGATCTACCAAAACGTGCGAGAAGTCATAGCTAAAGATATCAAGCTCTCTTAAGCGGTTAAACTCGCGCTCGCACCCAAACGCGCTCATCAGCTCCTCGGCGCTCATTCGCAAAAACTTGATGTTGTCTACGCCGTTTAGCTCGCAGTTTTTAAGAGCATTTGCGATCGAGCTTTTGGATATCTCAGTCGCCAAAACGCGTTTAAATTTTTCCGCTATCGGGACGGTGAAGTTGCCGTGTCCGCAGTAAAGCTCGAGCAGATCCGCGCCGCGCTCTACGCAGCCCTTCGCCCATGCGACCATCTTTTCGTTTACGGCGGTGTTTGGCTGGATAAAAGCTCCGTCGCCGAATGTAAATTTATAAATTTTACCGCCGATATTTAGGCTATCTAGCAAATTTAACTCGCCGCTTAGCAGCTTTTGTCCTTTTGCTCTCGCAGCGATCGTTACGCGGTGACCCGCAAGCTCGCGCGCTAAGCTTTCTATCTCGCTCTGCTCGGCCTCGTCTAGGCGCTTATGATAGAGCAGAGTCGCTAGTATCCCGCTCGCGCACGAGATAAACTCGGCGCCAAAGAGCCTCTCTTTTAAAATTTGATTTTTAATGAGCGCTTCAAGCAAACGCGGCATCAAATTTGCGATAGGAGCGACTACTTTTGGGCACTGATCTATCATGACGCGCCTAGTTTTAGCGCCGTACATCGTATATCTTAGCTCCTTGCCGTCGCGCCAGATCCCAAACTCTGCTCTCGTGCGGTAAGCGGCCCTCTGCGAGGCGAAAAACTCAAATTCTCCGCGGTAAAACGGCTCAAATTCGCACCTTATGAGATCTTTTTTAAACTCAGCCTGCTCCTCATAAGGCATATCAAGAGTGCAGCTACCGCACTCTCCTAGAAATTTACAAAACTTACCGGGCAAATTTAAACCCTCTGCCCGACGAGTCTAACAACCAAAGCCGTAATCAAAAGCCCAAACGGTAGCACTATCCAGATGCTTAGGCCAAGCGCGACCGGGAAATATCCAGCAAAAATACTAACCGCGCAAACCGTAAGCGCATAAGGCATCTGAGTCTGGACGTGGTCGATGTGGTTACATCCCGCGCCCATAGACGAAAGTATCGTGGTATCTGAGATCGGCGAGCAGTGATCGCCAAATATCGCGCCCGTTAAAACGGCCGAGATATTAACTATCATATAAGCGTGCAAGGCGTCGCCCACTAATCCGCCGTGCATACCGACTGCATTAGCTAACGGTATCGCAAGAGGCATCAAAATACCCATCGTACCGTAGCTGGTACCGGTAGAAAAGCTGATAAACGAACCCAGCATAAAAATAGCCGCCGGAAGGACGATCTTTGGCGTAGACTGCGAAAGCAGTTCGACTAGGTAGCGAGATGTACCAAGCTCCTTGATAACCGAGCTAAGCGACCACGCAAGAAGCAAGATGATGATCGTAGTTATCATGGTTTTCCAGCCCTTGCCCCAGGTCTCTATTGCCTCGCGTACGGTTAAAATTTTCCTATAAACGGCCATAAATATCGCTACCACCGTAGCCAGTAAAGCCGACTGAAACAGCGCTACGGACGCATCGGCAGCGCCGAAAGTAGACTGAAACGCCTGAAATGAAAGCGGAGCGGCCTGCACTAGCGCAAACTCCGCCGCCTTGCTCGCATCCGTTTCCAGCGCGCTAAATCCGCTAAAATAAAAACTAACGAACGCTCCTAAAATCAGCACCAAAAGCGGCACTACGGCGTTTGAGCTTTGTAGTTTTATGTTTTCTTTGGGCTCTAGGGTTTTGTCTTCGACGTCGTCTATGCGGGTATTTCCCGAGTGTAGCTCGCCCGCTCTGGCTCTGCGCTCGGCCTTTAGCATACCTGCAAATTCTCGCCCCATAAATGCGGTGCAGACGATAAAAAATAACATGAAAAGATTGTAAAATCTATAAGGCATCGTCTCGACAAATATGCCAAACGCATTTATATTCGTTACGCCGATTTGACCGTAGCCGTCTTTGATCAGCGAGATCTCAAGCCCGACCCAAGTCGAAATGACCGCTAGCCCGGCAACCGGCGCAGCCGTAGCGTCGATGATAAATGCCAGCTTTTCGCGACTGACTTTAAATTTATCCGTTATCGGTCGCATGATCGGGCCCACGATGAGGGAGTTTGCGTAGTCGTCGAAAAAAACGAAAAGCCCCATTACCCAGGTTGAAATTTGTGCCGAGACGCCTGTTTTTGCCTTTTTGCTTAACCACAGCGCGACGGCTTTGGTTCCGCCCATTTTGGTGATGAGCGCGACCACGCCGCCGATACAAAGCACCTGAAGCACGATGCCAGCGTTCCAACTATCTGCTAGCGAATCCACTACTCGGCGTACGATATTTATAAACCCTTTAACAAAAGCATAAAACACGTTTGAGTCCATAACGTTTATGAGAAACGTCCCGCTAAAAACGCCGATAAACAGCGACAAAACAACGTCTTTGGTGATAAACGCCAAAACTATCGCCACCACGGGCGGTATGAGCGTCCAGATGCCGAAAATTTCGGCATTTTTTTTCGCTACTTCTGGATCTACGGCTAGCGCCAAGATTGGCAAAAGCGACAAAAATAAAATCTTTTTCATCAAAAACTCCTTTTTGTTTTTCGTCGGTTTAATCAAATTTTCCGCCCGCGCAGGCGGTCAGTATTTAAGGCGTAAATTTAGCTAAATGCGGCTTAAATTTTTGTTTTAAATTCGCTTATCGGTCAAAAATTTTAGCCCTTTATTAAAATCTTATGTTAAAAATGAAGCTTCTAGGTAAATTTTGCTTAGCACGGCGCCGAGCGGCAAATTTAAATTTGCTCGTAGTTTAGATTTTGAGAGAAATTTTAGCTTTGATTTATCGGTCAAATTTGATATTTAGCGCGCCGTACGTCATTTGCACGAAAGAAAGTTAAATTTAGATTTTTGCTTCAAGATTGAGCTGGCTGGGGCAATGCAAATACAGCCCCGCTTCCGCCGCTCAAATTTAAGATCAGGCGCAAATTTAGGATTAAATTTGACCAAAAGCAACCGAATTTAATCCTAAAATCCACAAATTTAACGCTAAAAGTCTACTTTTTCTCGATAAAAAGCCCGGCCCAAGTCTGCTGCGTCGCCATCGCCTCGACGACGTTGATATTGACGCGGTGAGGCATATTTAGGCAGTTTAGCACGATCTGCGCGATATCCTCGGCGGTGATGTACTCTACGCCTTCGTAAACCGCGTCGGCTTTAGCCTTATCGCCGCCGAAGCGAACCTCGCTAAACTCAGTCTTGCAGATACCGGGAGCTATCTCGGTCACGCGGATACCGGTGCCGCGGATGTCGTTGCGCAGATTTCTGCTAAACTGCTTTACAAAGGCCTTACTGGCACCGTAAACGTGACTGCCCGGATACGGCCATGCGCCCGCAGTCGAACCTAGATTAAAGATATAGCCGCTCTTTCGCGCGATCATGAGTGGCAAAACGGCCTTCGTCGAGTACAAAAAGCCCTTGATATTGGTATCAACCATCGTCTCAAAGTCCTCGATACTAGTCTGCGCCACGCCTTCGAGCCCCAGCGCTAGGCCTGCGTTATTTACGAGCACTTCGATATCGCGAAACTCCTGCGGCAAATTTGCCACGCCGTCAAAAACCGCCTTTTTATCGCGGATATCGGCGACGATGATGTGAGTGTTTCCAAGCTCTTTTGCCAAGGCTTCGAGCCTTTCCTTACGGCGAGCCAGCGCTACGATCTTGTAGCCTTCGCGGCTGAGCGCTCTAGCTATCGCCTCGCCAAAACCCGACGTAGCCCCAGTAATAAAAGCCGTTCCTTTCATATTTTCTCCTTATTCGGTGATCAAATTTGACTCTAGCCCCATCGCCCTTAGATACTGCGCGTTGATCTCTTTTTTGCCGATGATTGCGTAGTCTAGGGCATTTAGCCCGTTATCATCCACTGCCTGCACGTCCGCGCCGTTATCTACCAAAAGCTG
>CAUQRE010000155.1:0-4012 GCA_963520315.1 uncultured Campylobacter sp.
TATATCGTCTAGCGAGTAAGCAAAGAGCGCAAAAAATAAAATAAATAAAATTTTTCTCATTCAAACTCTCTTAAAACGTCCATCACTAGCTCGCGCGGCACGTCTTTTCGTATCTCGTATGCGCCGATACCTCGCGGCAGGATAAATTTGATCGCTGAGTTTTCCGCCTTTTTATCAAGGAAAAACGCCTCGTAAAAGCTGCTTGCGTTTGGCACTTTGTAGCTTATCGGCAGGCCGAATTTAACCAAAAGCTCCGCCGCGCGCGCCTTTTGATCCTCGCTCATAAGGCCTAGCTTCACCGCTAGCGCATTAGCCATATTTATGCCGATCGCCACCGCCTCGCCGTGTAGATATTTTTTATAGCTCGTTTCGTTTTCTATCACGTGAGCGAAGGTATGGCCGTAGTTTAGCACCGCACGAACGCCTTTTTCGCGCTCGTCGGCCTCTACGGCGGCGGCTTTTATCTGCACGCAGCGGTAGATCAAATTTTGCAAATTCGCCTCATCGGTCAAATCTGCGTCCTCCATCCACGAAAATAGCTTTTCATCAAAGGTTATCGCCATCTTTACGGCCTCTGCGAGCCCCGCTGCAAATTCGCGCTTTTCAAGCGTCTTTAAAAACCCGGTTTCACAGTAAACGGCGCTAGGTTGATAAAACGAGCCGATTAGATTTTTGCCGAATTTGTTATTTACCCCCGTTTTTCCGCCTACGCTAGCATCCACTTGCGCTAGCAGAGTAGTCGGGATGTTTATAAATTTGATCCCGCGCTCAAAAATGCTCGCCGCAAAGCCCGCCATATCGCTCACCACTCCGCCGCCAAGCGCGATGATAACGCTGCTGCGGTCAAGGCGGCTAACGAAAAGCTGCTCTAAAATCGCCTCGATAGTTTGCATATTTTTATACTCTTCGCCGTCTGGGACGCTGATAACGAATTTTTGCGGACAGTCGATGCGCGAGAGTAAATTTTGCAGATAAAGCCCGCCTACCTTTGCGTTGGTCACGATAGCGACTTTAGCGTCGAATTTAAGCTCTTTTAGCTCGTTTATATAGACGCCATATCCCGGCTTGCCGTCAAATTTTATATCTATTTTCATCTTATTCTCCGCTTTTATTTTATCCAAAATAGCCTAATTTATCGGTATAAAAATTTGATAATTATCGCTAAGGCGCGAGTACAAACGGTTCATGTCGTTTGAAAACGCCGCAAACGGATCGGGTCTGCTTATTTTTTTACTAAAAGGCACGAACTGAAGTAAATTTTGCTCGTTTTTTAGCTTTAAAATAGGATTTATATTTCTATCCTCGACTATCTCAACCTTGCGTCCGAAAATTTTAGAAAGACTATCAAAATGCTCCTCCGCGCCCTCGCCGCCGCTAAGCGTGCCGAAGTGATATAGCGAGATTTGCGTATCTAGCTGTGCGCAGCAGTCCATAATGACGGCTGATTGGTTTTCTATCTCGTCGCCAAAACCGCTACTTAGTATTACGCCTTTTTTTATCTCGTCCGCGTCGCCTCGGCCGATAGTCGTTACCGGCCTTTTAAGCTCAAAAAGCATCCTTTTATGGGCCGAGAAAAATTTATTATCGGTTACTATTAACCCGACGTCGTTTTTAAATACGTCGTCTTTTATCTGTTCTACGCCGCGACCGAAAAAATCAAACGTTACCGCAACCCTCTCGTCTCCGACCGATTTTAGTTTCTCGTAGGCTAAATTTAACGTCGGATTTACGACCTTGACGTAGAGGCGTTTGCTGTTTAGCTTTTCGTGCAGTTTTAGGCTCTGTTCTAGCAGCCGTAAACAAGTCTCTTCGCCCATAGCGCGCATATCTAAAAACAAATAAGTGTTATGTCCAAATGGGCTTGGAAACTGTCCCGTTTCTTTTTTCACGCTTCTAAATACGCTTAAAAGCACGCTAGGTTCGCCTACGATGAGTAAAACGTCGTTTGGCAGGATCATTAAATTTGGCTTTGCGATCATGAAATTTGAGCCGCGATAAACCATCGCGATGCGCCATTTTTTCTGCGTTATGGAGCTGATGTGGCGGTACATAAACGAGCTTCCTACGGGTACTTTGACTTCCATTATTTCGCCTTGTCCAAGCCCCACGTTATCGGCTACTACTGGGATATCTGGCAAATAATCCATGAGCCTAGCCGTCACGATGCCTCGCCCGTCTAAAACCGTCAGGTGCGAGTCGTCCTCCAGCCCGCCTAGTCCCCACAGATCAAGCATCAAAATTTCCGTTTTTTTACTGATTTGACGCAGATTGTTATAGACGCTAACCGTCTCAAAGCCGTCTTTTTGCATTATCATAAACTGGCTAAAATAGCCGCTAACTACCTGCTTAAGACGGTCAAAACTCGTCGGATCAAAGCGGTAAAAGGTAAAATTTTCTAAATTTTCCCCTCCCAAAATCTCCTCGTCCATAGCGATAACCGTGTAGTGATGAGCGTTATTTCGCGCTACGAATAGTCTTTCTAAGAAATATTTAGCTACAATGCCGTCCGCAACTATCAAGATATTTTTCATTAAAACTCCAAATTTAAAGGGACTATTATATCAAAATGACTTTTAGTATAGATAAAACGGACGGTGCGGCGCGCGCGGGCACGCTAACGACCGCTCACTCGACGATCAAAACGCCCGTGTTTATGCCTGTGGGCACCGTAGGCGCGGTAAAAAGCCTAGACGCCGTGGATATGATGCAAATTTTAGATGCCCAAATCATCCTAGGCAACACCTATCACCTCTACCTGCGCCCCGGCAGCAAGGTCGTAAAGCAGCTCGGCGGCCTGCACGGCTTTACTAAATTTAACCGCTCGTTTTTAACCGATAGCGGCGGCTTTCAGGCCTTTTCGCTAAGCAAAATCTCAAAACCGGATGAAAACGGTATCAAATTTAAAAGCCACATCGACGGCAGCGCGCACTATTTCACGCCGCGCTCGGTGCTAGATACCCAGTACGACCTAAACTCCGACGTCATGATGATCCTTGACGATCTAGTCGCGCTTCCCGCCGAAAAAAAGCGCGTGGAGCTAAGCATCAAACGCACGATAAAATGGGCGCGCGAGGCGATAGATTATCATAAATTTAAGCAAAACAACGGCGAAGGGCTCACGCAAAATATATTCGGAATAATCCAAGGCGGCACGGACGAGGCGGCGCGTAAATTTTGCGCCGAAGCACTATGCGAGATGCCCTTTGACGGGCTTGCTATCGGCGGTCTTAGCGTAGGTGAAAGCAACCAAGAGATGTATTATACCGTGCAGGCCGTGATGCCCTACATCGACGCGGCGCGTCCACGCTATCTCATGGGCGTAGGCACTCCAGAAGACCTCGTAGAAAACGTAGCCCGCGGCGTGGATATGTTTGACTGCGTGATGCCGACGCGAAACGCGCGCAACGGCACGCTATTTACGAGTTTCGGCAAGATAAATATCAAGTCTGCAAAATTTGCAACCGACCGCGCTCCGATAGATCCAGAGTGCGACTGCTACGCGTGCCGCAACTACTCGCGCGCCTATCTTAGCCACCTATACCGAGCGGGCGAGCTGACGTTTTTCCGTTTGGCAAGCCTACATAACTTGCATTATTATTTAAATTTGATGCGTCAGATGAGAGAAGCGATAACGGCGGGCGAATTTGAAAAATTTAGGCGAAATTTCTACACCAAACGCGGTAAAGATGCGCCAAGCATATAAGGCAAAACGGTGAGCGAGCGCGATATCTCAGGCTACTTCTACGACGAGGAGTGCGAGTACGTCTATCTCGTGACGGACGGTGGCGAGCAAAACTACAAATTTATCTTTAAAGACGACAAAATTTACGCCCAGGACGGTAGCGAAAGCGGCGCGGAGGAGTTTATCCGCGTCGTAAAAAAGATAACAAGCGAGTTTCGCGCCAAGATCGCCGAGCACTCTGCCCAGCTTGAAAGCTACGAGAAAATTTACGCAGGCAAGAGGGATTTTACTAAATTTATCAAAAAGCACGCGGTCTTAAAATACGAAATA